>JACDGC010000443.1 GCA_013815535.1 Ktedonobacterales bacterium | reverse complement strand
ATCCATATGTGGCATCACGACATCTAACAAGACGATGTGGGCGGTCGCGGTCGAGCGCAGCAACGCCAGTGCCGCAGCACAACTCTCTGCCCGCTTGACGACATACCCTTGAGCTTCGAGGAAAAGCTGCAACACCATCAATACGTCTGGGTCATCATCAATGAGTAAAATTGGGGGCCTTTCTTGCCGCATCTGTGCACCTCCACAAGCCCCTCTTCAGCGCAACTAGCAAGCCAAATAGCGCTTAGCTGGTCGTTTACCCGAAAATATGGGCACACATGTATTTCCCGCACGGACGTGTTATACTTACCACGACGCCCTCCCCAACGTTTGCGTCTGACGAATCCCGCAGCACGAGTTCGTTGCGCCATGGTTGTCGAGAACGCCTCGTATCAGCCTTTCGCCTTCGTTGTTGGACTTCGGTGATATATGCACCCAGGACGCGACAACCATGGATGTGACCGTCCCTTGGGGTGTCCCTATGGTACAGCCTCCTTCGCGCGCGCCAATCGCACCAGTCTATGATCTCGTGGTCATTGGGGCCTCTGCCGGGGGCATTGAAGCCCTTTCCGCGCTGGTGGCGACCTTGCCCCCCGATTTCGCCGTGCCGGTGGTCATCGCGCAACATCTCGATCCCGATCACCTGAGCCATCTGGGCGAGATCCTGGCCCGTCGCACCCCCTTAGCCGTGCACACGGTGGTGGAGCAAGAGCCGTTGCAGCCGGGGGGCATTTACGTCGTCCCCGCCGACCGCGATGTCGAAATCACCGACGGCCATGTGAGCCTGCGACGCCCAAGCGGCAAACGTCCCACGCCCTCGGTCAATCGCCTCTTCAGCAGTGCCGCCCGCACGCACGGCGAGCGCCTCATCGGCGTGATCTTGACAGGAGCTGGCACAGATGGCGCTGCGGGTGCCCGCGATGTCAAAGCGAGCGGGGGCATGGTCATCATCGAGAACCCCGCCACCGCCGCCTACCCATCCATGCCGCAATCGTTGGCGTCCAACACGGTCGATCTGATCGTCGATATCGGGCAGATTGGCACATTGCTGGGCGAAATCGTCACGGGGGTCTATGCCCCCGCGCCTGCCGAAGCCACGGGGGTGCTCCCCCAATTGCTCGCACAAGTGCGCGAGCACAGCGGCATCGATTTCGCCACGTATAAAACACCAACGATCCTGCGGCGCTTGCAGCGTCGCTTGGCGGCCACCCGCACTGACACCCTGGCGACCTACCTGGATTATCTTCGGGAACATCCTGAAGAATATGCGCTCCTCGTCGCCAGTTTTCTCATCAATGTGACGGAGTTCTTTCGGGATGCCGACCTCTTTACGGCGTTACGCACCCACGTCCTGCCTGACCTGCTCAGCCATACACGCCAAAAGAACCCGCAGCAAATTCGCTGCTGGTCAGCGGGGTGTGCCACTGGCGAAGAAGCGTATTCCCTGGCGATGCTTTTCATGGATGTGTTAGGGGACGAGGTGGCGAGCTTGCCCCTCCGTATTTTCGCCACCGATGTCGATGCAGAGTCGATCGCCTTTGCGCGCCGGGGCATCTACCCCCCCAACGCCCTGGCCAAGGTCCCCCCAGCGCTGGTCGCGCGCTGCTTCGTGTTCCGTGATGGCGCGTATGAAGTCACCACGGCGGTGCGACAAATGATCATCTTTGGCCAACACGATCTGGCGCAACGCGCCCCGTTCCCCTACATCGATCTCGTGCTGTGTCGCAATGTCTTGATCTATTTTACCCCAGAGTTGCAGCGCCGCGCCTTGCAGCTCTTCGCCTTCGCGCTGCGCGATGGCGGCTATCTGGCCCTTGGCAAAGCCGAGACCACCCAGGCCTGGGGGACGGCCTTCGTGCCCGTGCAAGCGCCCCTCAAACTCTATCGGCGGCAGGGGGAACGAGTCTTGGTGCCCCCGACCGTCTTGCTGCGGCCACCGCCGCCGCCGCTGGTCCGCGCCATTCCCCATCAGGCGCAAGTGCCGACCTCAATGCTCCTGATGCGCACACCCTCACTCAGCGAGCGCGTTGGCACCTTGCTCATGCAATTGCCCATTGGGGTGGTGGTGGTGGATCGGCACTATGACATCCAGGCGATGAATCGCGCGGCGCAAGAGTTCCTGGGGATTTTTCGGCCTGCCTTAGGCGAGGATGTGCTGCACCTTTTGACCACGATACCTGTCGCGCCAGTGCGCGCCCTCATCGATTCCGCTTTTCGGCAACAGGCCGTCTCGCCTGAGATGCAGGTGACCACGTTGCTCGATGACCAACGGTATCTGCAATTTACTGCGGCGGCCCACTTGGCCGAGGGTGCCGCCAATGGCAGCGATCAAGTGCTGATTCAGATCAGTGATGTGACCGCGCGCGTCCAGGCAACGGAAACGCAAGAGACGCAACGGCGTCAGAACTCCACGAACACGCCAGCACCACCGCTCTTGCTGAGCGATCAGCAGCGCGCATGGGAACTGGAACGCCTCCAACTCCGTGCCGAGAATACCCGTCTGGTCAATCACAGCGCGCATCTCATATCCATCAACCATACCCTGGTCGTGGCGAACCAGGAATTGGCCCAATCTAATCTGGCCCTCACGGGTTTAAACGAAGATGTGCTGGTGCGCAACGAGGAACTCCAGGCCGCCGCTGAGGAGATCAAGAGCCTCAATGAGGAACTGCAAGCGACCAACGAAGAGTTGGAAACCCTCAACGAAGAGCAAGAAGCCACCGTTGAAGAATTGCGCACGACGAATGATGACCTCATCATTCGAACTATCGAAGTGCAGACCTTAGCTGCGGCCCGCGAGCAACAACGTCAAATCAGTGATGCCAAAGCCGCCGAACTCGAAACGATTGTGCACAGCATCGGGGACGCCTTGCTAGTGATGGATGCGCATGGCGCAGTGGTGGTGACCAATGATGCCTATCTCACCCTCTTTGGGCAGACGCAGTGGGAGGTGGGTGCCGAAGACGAAGACGGGCATCCACTGCCCCCCGAGCGGCTTCCGCACCACCTGGCGGCGACTGGCCAACCCTTCCGCATGACATTTACCCTGCCATATGCCCAAGGGGAACGCCGTTATTACGAAGCAGCAGGTGAACCAATTCACGCTGGCACCGCACTGCAAGGAAGCGTCGTGACGATCCGGGATATCACCGATCGCAACCTGCGTCGGCTGCAAGATACCTTTTTGGCATTGGCCAGTCACGAATTGCGCAGCCCCGTGACCACCATCTTGATGTCGACCCAGTTGTTGCAGCGCAAACTGCCACAGGATGCGAGCGCACTCACGCCACTGATCGTGGTCATCCATCGTCAGACGCGCCATTTGCAGCGGCTCATCGATGATCTTGCCGATGTCGGTCGCCTCAACACCGGCAAACTCCACTTGACCATGGCGCAGGTGGATTTGTGTGAAATTGCCCGCCTAGCCCAGGAAGGGGCGATGCTTGCCGCCCCCATTCCCCCCATCATCGTCGACGCTTCAGCAACAGTGCTCATTCGCGGTGATGCCGTCCGCTTGGAGCAAATCATGATGAACTTGCTGACGAATGCGCGCAGGTATGCGGCGGTATCGCCGCAGATCCTGCTGCGCGTGGCACGGTTCGGGGATGAAGCCGAGGTGCAAGTGCAGGATCATGGGCCGGGCATTGCCCACGCTGACCAGCTCTCCATCTTTCAGCAGTTCTCACAAATAACCCAAAATGTCCCATCGACGCGCATGGGGCTTGGGTTGGGTCTCTTCATTGTCCATGAACTAGTGGTCGCGCACGGGGGAACCATCCAGGTACATTCGAGCCTCGGGGAAGGTGCGACCTTCACGATGCGGTTTCCGCTCTTTGCCGCGAACGCGTGAGGGGGATATCCCCCACGCTTCACTCAGGATGCGGGCGGGGCGCTGACCACGGGGGACGCTCGTCGTTGTTCGAGAGACCACGTCGCGGCAAAGACCACCAGCGCCACCAGCGCGATGCCCCCACCCACGTAGCCCAGATCGAGAATGGCACGCCCCTTCGCATATCCCCCCCCCAGGACTGACCCCGCTGCCGCCCCAAGATAGAGTGCCGAAGCGTTGAGCGCCAGTAAGGCGCTACTCCATTGGGGGGCCAACTGCACGAGACGCGCTTGCTGGGGCGCGTTGAAGCCAAACCCCGCGCCGCCCCACACGATCAA
>JACDGC010000442.1 GCA_013815535.1 Ktedonobacterales bacterium | reverse complement strand
CCCCTGGCGTGGTCAACTCTTGCTGCACCACGGCATCGGCTCCGGTGGGCAGTGGTGCCCCCGTGAAGATGCGCACGGTCGTCCCCGCCATCACCTCACCAGTGAATACGCCCCCCGCCGGGACCTGACCGATCAGCCGCAGCGGGACGGGCGCGGCCTCGCTCGCCCCCACGATGTCGCTCGCGCGCACCGCATAGCCATCCATCGAGCTATTGGTGAAGGGCGGCACGGCGACGGGCGCAACGAGATCCGCCGCCAGCACGCGGCCCAGTGCATCGGCCAGCGCCACGTCTTCACGGGGCAGCGGCACGCCTTCCGCCAGGATGCGCGCTTGCGCTTCTTCCACGGTCAGCATATGGACAACCTTTCTGTTATGGTGCGAAGGGTGATGGTGGTGATTGCAGCGCCGTCACGAGATCCGACGGCGGCAGGGCATAAACGGCGAGATCGTTGAAATCGCCGTTCATCGTTTGCTCATTCAAATATACCCCTAGTGCGCCAGATTAAAACCGGTAAGAGCAAAAACGCTGCGAACGTGAGCGACCAAAATGCCGTCCAGTCCTCCGCATTCCAACAGAACTGAATCGTGAGCAGTGCGACGGGCAGGAACGCGATGGTAAAAAGCAGGTGCAGCCCCACCGCCAGCCAGGGACGCTCGGCCAGCGCTTTGCGCGGCGGATAGCGCGTTGCATCGCGCGTCATCAGCATGAGTAATTGCGATAATGAGGTAATCACACGCTCTCCACCTTTTAAGGGGAAGTTCAATGAACATCAAAGCAGCATTAGCCTAGCAGAGGAGCATACTCGCTGTCAATTCCTGGATTCATAGTGACCAAGCGCCAATACCCTACGTCTAACACGCAATGTCAGCAGTGAGGCGCACAGGCACGAGAAGGAGACGCAGACGATGTCAGCAGCGACGCTCATCTGTTCGCGATGCGGCCAACCATCCCCACTGGGCACGCGCTATTGCCCCAATTGCAGTGAACCGCTCGACCCCGCACTGGTCCGTGAATTACAACAACTCTATACCGCCGTGCAGGATCTTGAGCGCCGCATCGCCGCTGGCCAAGGCGCGCAGACCATCACCGAACTGCGCGACGATTATCGCAAGCGCTATCTGGCGTTGCGTGCGCCCGCAGCGGCCCCCCAGGCAGCCAGCGCGCCTGTCCCTGGCGCGTCCCCCCTCGCCACACCAGCCAGGCCCGTGCCAGCCCCGAGTGCCCCTGCATGGCTGGGCGGCGGCACCGTGGCAACTCCGCCTCGGCCCCCCGTGCCACCATTGACACCACCAGGGCCAGCCTTTTCGTGGAGCGCCTTCATTGCGGATCAGGCCATCGCCATCCTTGCGTATCTCGGCGGCTTCTTGCTGCTGATCGCGACGCTCAGTTTCGAAGTTGGCCCTGGCCTCGATAATTCGGTGAAGCTGGCGGTGATCACGGCGGCATATGTGCTCTTTGGCGCGCTGGGGGGGACGTTTCGACGAAGCGACCGCTTGCGCACCGTTGGTGGCGCCTACCTGGGCGTATTTGCCTTGATGACGCCATTGGTGGCGCTGGCTTATTATCTGTTCGCGCTCCGTGGATTGGGGCTTTCCCCAGCGGGGATGGTCTGCATCGGCGCGGCCTATGCCACGGTGGTCTACCTGGTGTTGGCATGGCGCACGAATTTCATGACCTATGCCTATCTAGGCTGGCTCGGGCTGGCCGTAACGCTGCAAGCGCTCATCCCCTGGCTGCAAGCCCCCAGCGAATGGGCCGGGCTCGCGCTCGTTGGCGCGGCACTGGCGCTGCATGCGCCCCTGCGGCTACGCTGGCCCCGCGTCTTAACTGAGCCAGCGCGCACCACCGGAATAGTGACTTCAACCTTGGCCGTGCTCCTGACCGAATATTTGTTCTTATCAAGCTATACCATCGGCGCGGCCTTCTTGGCCTTCGCGCCAGTAGCAGTGGCGCTGGCAACAGTAGGCCTCGTTCCCCTGGCAGTGCTGTGGGGCATCGAACAACGCACTGCTCAAACAACCGACGCCCCCGCGCTAGTCATTGATTTCCTGGATTGGTCCGTCGCGGCGGCCATCCCCCAGGCCATCATCGCGCTGGCACAGTGGGGCGGCCTCGACCATGTCGGCACGGCCTATTTGCTGGCCGTGTTGGGTTTGGCGGAGTTCGCTGGCGTAGTGGTCATTGGCCGCCAGAATCGCAACCGTGTGGGCTTGCGTTTCGGCATGGAGGCGCTGGCATTGATCCTGACGACGGGGGGCGTGTTCGCCGTCCTGCTGGATGGCGACCCAAACTGGCCAGTGGTGGTGACCCTGCTGGCGGCGGGCGCGGTCAGCCTGGGCATTGCGCTGGTCGAGGCCGCGCCCTGGTGGACGCTGCTGGCGGGTTTCTTCACGTCGTTCGCCTATCACAGCGCCGTGCTGGGGGTGCTCACCCAGAGCGCCGGGGCGCATCCCGACAGGCTTGGTGCCTTGCTGGTCTTCGCGGTGAGTGAGGCGACTTTCGCGCTGGCGCTGTGGGGCGTGGCGCTGGCATTGGGATGGGCAGGCCGCGCCAAGGGCTATGCTGGGCCGCTCTATGTCGTCAGTTTAGGCAATGCCCTCTATGTGACGGCGTTGGTCTTCGTCACGCCCAACCCGTACCAAGGCCACGCGACCCTGATGTTGACGCTCTTTGCTGCCGCCGCGCTGGTGGCCGGGCGGCGCGAAAACGAGCCCCTGTTGGGGGGCTTGGCCGCAGGCTTCTTTGGCGTGCTGGCGGTGCTGCCGCTGGGGACGACCAGCCACAACGACCCACTGCTCTTCGCGTTGGCGGTCGTGCCAGCCCTGGCGGCCCTGGCCCTCCGGCGGCTGATGGGTGGCGCATGGGCAGTGGCGCCCTATGTGGTGGCACTCTGGGCGACCCTGATTTGCGTCGCACGGTTGCAAGGCACAGGCGCGCCAGGGGGCACAGTGGCAACCTGGCTCTTGCTGACGCAAATGGCGCTGGCCATCGCGGCGGCGGTGCTGGAAGATCAAGCATGGCTCACACTCTTCCCGGCGGGGCTGGGTTTGTGGGCAACCCTCAGCCCGCCCGACACCCATGCCAGCATTCCCCTAGCCTACCTGTTGGTGGCGCTTGGCTTGGGGCTGCGCCAACTCAAGGGGAGCCACTGGGGAACAGCCCTCCACAGCGCGGCGGGGCTGGCCTCGCCTATCGTGATCTACTGGTTGGGGCGCGAGAGTGTCAGCGGTGAAGTCATCCTGTGCTTCGCCTTCGCGGCGGCGGCCTATCTGATTGCCACACAGGAACGCAGCGCCTGGGTGACGGCCTTCGCCACCGGGTATGCGCTCGTGGGCGTCGGCCTGCTGCGCGAAGTGCCAACCCTGCCGCCGACGCTGATCATCACCTTCGCCGCCGCCGCCGCCGGGGCTGCGGTGCGGCGCTTCATCGGCTGGCAGTGGGCGCTGGCGCTCTATGGCCTGGCAGTGGGTGCGTCGTTCTATAGCCTCGCGCGGGTGGTCCCCTTCGATGGCACGCACGTCGAGGCATTATTGCTCATCTTCGCAGTGGCTGCTTATTTGATCGCCGCGCTGGAGCCGAATCCCTGGGCAGGCGCGGTGCCGACACTTTACGCGGTGGCGGCGGCCTTCGCCAACCCGAATGCGCACGATCTGTTGCCACTGACACTCGCGTTCGCGGTGGCGGGCATCGTGGCGGGGCGCTTTGGCAAACTTCGTTGGGTGTGGCCACCCTACATCGCCGCCGCGACCACGGCGATCATCACCGCCGTGCAGGGGCAGCGCGATCCTGGCTTCGAGGTTTTGGCGCTGGCCATCTTCACGCTGGTGGCCTACCTCGTCGCGACGATCGAGGCCCTGCCGGATCTGTTGGTGCCTGCGCTGTTGACGGGCAGCCTGGCGGTGGGCAGCCTCGCACACTGGCAGGGTTGGGCCTTGTGGCAGACGTTGGTGGCCTTTGGCGCGCTGGGGTGGGTCTATGCCACCCTCGCCTATGGATGGCGCGTCTTGCCCTGGCTGGCGACGACGCGGAACCCCTGGTGGGCCGCCAACATCACCGATCCGGCGACGAAGGCCGAGTGGAGCGATGGGCGGCGGGTGGGGATGTGGCTGCACCGCATCGCGGGCCTGACGGTGGCGGGCGGCGCGGCGCTTGTCAGTGCGTTCTCACC
>JACDGC010000441.1 GCA_013815535.1 Ktedonobacterales bacterium | reverse complement strand
GCCCAGTCCTTTGCGGCGCGGGCAGTGGTGCGGGCAACCACCAGTGCCTCGATCTCCGCGCGCGTGGCATCATCGACCGCGCGGCGCACGTCCAGCGCGAGGTCCAGCGTGATGCCAAGCACATCCGTAAGCTCATCCAGCAGCGCCAGTCCGGCGCGAAGGGCGGTAGCCTGGGCTGGATCACGCTTCGTCGCCAGCTCGTTCAGGCGGCGCACCAATTCATCCACCACGGCGACGCCCCGCGATGTGTTGAAATCATCATCCATGCCTGCGATGAACTCAGCCCGCAAGGTCGCCATGGGATCGTCAACGGTTTCTGGCACCTCAGAGGCCGCCAGCGATGTGTCCTCGGTGATCTTTTTCTTGCGCGTGGGCTTGGGGGTGGGGAACGCCTCAAGCACCGTGTTGGCGATGTTCCGCGCCTCGGCCCAGCGGCGCCAGCGCGTCACATTCGTCGCCAGGTTTTCCTCGGTGTAGGTGAAATTCGTGCGGTAGGACTGCGCCAACAGGTAAAGCCGCAGCGCGGGCGCGGGGGTGGCCTCGAGCACCGAGCGGATGGTGACGAAGCTGCCCGAGTGGGCCATCTTTTCGTCGCCGAGTTGCAGCAACCCCGTGTGCGCCCAATAGCGCGTGAAGGGGGCTTTGCCTGTCAATGCCTCGCTTTGGGCAATCTCATTCTCATGGTGCGGAAAGATCAGATCGGTGCCGCCGCCGTGAATGTCGATCTGCTCACCGAGCGTCGACATGGCCATGGCTGAACACTCGATATGCCAGCCTGGGCGGCCCCGACCCCAAGGACTTTCCCACCAGGGTTCGCCGGGTTTGGCGCCTTTCCACAGGGCGAAGTCGCGCGCGTCGTGCTTATGCTCGTTCGGCTCGATGCGGGCACCCACCAACATCGCGTCGGCATTGCGCTTCGACAGTTTGCCATACTCAGCGAACGTTTCCGTGGCGAAATACACATCATTTTCGCCAAATTCGCCTGCGGCGACATACGCATTGCCTTTGGCCACGAGCTGAGTCACGAAGTCGATGATCTGTGGCATGAACTCCGTCACATAGGTGAACTCGTCGGCTCGGCGCACGGCCAGTGCATCCATATCTCGGAAGTAGCCATCCATATAGCGGCGGGCGACCTCGGCGGGCGAGATGCCCTCGCGCGTGGCGGCGGCAATGGTTTTGTCGTCGATGTCGGTGAAGTTTTGCACATATTTCACCGGAAAGCCGCGATATTCCAGGTAGCGGCGAATGACATCATTCGCGACAAACAGGCGCGCGTGGCCCAAATGCGGTTCATTCTTGGGGGTGAGGCCACAGACATACATGCGCACTGGCAAGGAAATTGGCTCGAAGGTATCCTTATGGCCGCTGAGGGTGTTTGAGATCTGCATGCGGGATTGGCCGCTCCTGTTCTGGTGGTCGTTGACGATCAATTTCTGGCACACAACGACGCGCGAACCCATGACGCCTTGGCTCTTTGCCGCGTCAGAGGGATTCGCGCCAGCGACAAGCGCATCCAGCATGGTATCGCACACCATTGCTCCTTATGAGGAATCTGGCTTCATTATGCCACGTCGCCGCCCCAGACATCAAGCACTGGGGGGGCGACGTGGCAGTGGTTTGATGAGCGCATGTTATTTGCTATTGCCGCCGATCATTTGGATGATCGGTGCCCCATCGCTGAGCGTCACCCACGGGGCGGGCAATTTGGGGTTGGCAACCGAGAGCCACTCAAGTTTGCCGTTGTTGCGCAGCATAATCACGCTGCTTCCATCGCTCGACACAAGGATGGGACCGATGGGCTGCGGCATTTGCGTCACCGAGACGAAGGACTGTTGGTCGATGCTGACATCATAGAGTTCAAAATTGCGGGGGGTGTCGGCGGAGGCATCCAAGGCGATGAAAAGCTGCTTGCCATCCCCCGAGATACTCATCGCCACCGCTTCGCCATTTTGGATGGATTTCCCTATGGCGGGGGGTGTGCCAGGGTTGCCCAGATCGATCGAATTGACGACGGACCGGCTGGCCGTCGATATGAAGTAGATCGTGTCGCTGTGGCCATTGAAGAGGAACAACTGCGAGCCATCTGGTGTGGCACTCAGGCCAAACAGACGGAAGTCGCCAGGGATGAAGAGCGTGGCGTCGGTGGTGCGATTCACGATGTTGACGAAGGCGATGTTGGCCCCCGCGCGGCCTCGGCTGTCGGTGGCGGCGGTGGCGCTATAGAGCGTGGTCGTGTCAGCAATGACCGTCTGCGAACCACTGCCCAGCGTCGCGCTCGCCTTGGCGTCGTCGAGCGGCGGCAAGATCGGCGCGAGTTGGTTGCCCGATGCCAAATCGAATTCGAGGAGGCGGGGCGACCGTTGCCCTCCCACTGCCAGGTCCGTCAGCACGAAGATCATCGCATTGTCGGCACTGATCCACAAATGCTGGATGAAGGGATCAGACTGCTGATCGGCCCCTGTGGGCGATGCCAGGGTCTGAATGTACCGGACTTTGCCCGTGATGGTGTCGATCACAGCGAAGGCGGTGGGGCTGCGTCCATCGGCGACGATGGCGGCCTCAACGATGGTTTTGCCATCTGGGCTGAGCGCCGGACGAATATTCGTGCCAGCGCCAATGCCCAACTCTGGCAAGAAAGGGGTGCTATGCGAGGCTGGCAGTGATTGCACCACGCGGCCTGTGTGTTCGTCGAGCGCGATGATCTCCCCGATGTCCCACTGCGTCCCGTTGAACGTCACGGGGATCAGTTTGACCGTCTCAGCATAAAAGATGCTATTGCCGACCGAAGCGGGGTGCGCGATCGCGTTTTGCGACCGCTGCGTGTTGAGGAACCGTGTTTGCAGGATGGGGCGGACGACCGCGACGATGAGAATGATGATAGCACTGATGAGGGCCACTGCGCCAAGCAAGGCCCCCCGGCCTGAGAGGTTGAGTCCGCGCGTCATGCGGATGGCACGCAGCTTGCCCTGCGAGTCGCGCAACACCATTTCGCGCACATCGGCCAAGGGCACATGGGGAACGTCGGAGAGCGAGGCGATTTGCTCATAGGCGGCGCGCAATTGCTCGAGGCGCGCCGAACAGCGCTCGCAGGTGCGCAAATGCAGATGCACGACGCGTGCCTCGTCGATGCCGAGTTCCCCTTGAATCTCTGCCAGCAGCATCTCTGGCTCAATTGGGCAATGAATGCGCGGCGTCGCACGCGTGCTGGCTTTCACGGTCATCCCCCTGGACCCCCATAACCTTGTAAAATCGCAACCTTGTGTTACTTGCAGGTGCGCCCCTGGTTAGCGTTCGCGTGGTGTATCCATGATGTCACGGTCGAGTCTGGGTAAGGGCCGGGTTGGTGGCCGTAATGACTTGTGAGGCGTGCTCGCATCCTGTGCCACTGATGTGCTTGCCGCCGGGGCATCCGCCAGATCCGCTAGATCCGCCAGATCCATTGCTGGCGCATCGGGTGAAGCCAAGGCTGAGATGTCCCCAACTTGTTGCGGCACGCGCTCATCAGCCGCGACGGTGTGGGTGCCGAACGAGGGCACCGACGGTGACTTCGCGACGGGGGCATCGGGTTCGCTGTTGGCGTCCAACGTCACTCCGGGCAAGCTCCCCAGATCGCCCATATCCAACCAGGCGGGGCGGTGCCGACTGACGTAGTCTGCGCGATCCAATGGGGGCAGCACAACGGTGCTATTCAATGTGCCCTGGCGCGGCAATGCGTCTGGTGCCCCCGCACGCTCAATTGCCGCTGGCGGTGGGGCGGGGATGGTGTCGTCTATTTCATCCTCAGCGGCGGTCTCGGCGTGCGCGGCGACAGGGTCGTCTGCACCAGTGAGGGCATCGGCTTCAAGTTCCTCATCCGCTGACGCGGCTTCGATCACGTCGGCTGAATCTTCACCAGGCGCACTCGCAAATGCAGATGGTGGCTCCGCATCAATTTCGGCTGGAACCTCGTCCACTGCCTCCATCATTTCGGCGTCAGGCTCCACAATGGGCAGCGCCTCTTCAAGCGCCAGTGACTCTGACGACAATGTGGCTGCCTCATCTGTCTCAGCTAATGCAACGATGGGGGCATCACTGGCCATGTCTTCTGTCAGCATCTCATCGGGCATTGCCGTTGGCGTGGCTGCCACAACGGCTGAGGGACTATCGGCAGCGTCCGCCTCACCCACATCGGT
>JACDGC010000440.1 GCA_013815535.1 Ktedonobacterales bacterium | reverse complement strand
AAACAGCCTCTGGTTCGACCCGCTCACTTGCCTGGGACTGCCGCGCGATGTGATATGACTTGAAATTGATGATCGGCTGCGCCGCGCGCGGCGCTTCAGTCGCGCGCGCCTGACTCGTTTGGAAGTCGATGTCATACTCCGGCCCGGCAGCCGACGGCGGCAGCGTCTTGTGAGGGCGCACGGTGACGGTGCGCGGCGTCTGGGCTGGGCGGGCGGCAGATGACCGCCGCGAAGCAGGCGCGGATGGGCGGGGGGGGGTGGTCGCGCGGCGCGGCGGCTCGGCGCGGGGGGTGGGAGGCTGCGACGCACGCGGTTTGCGCACATAGCGGCCATCCGCAAAGCTAGATAGCGGTGGAAGTTCGTCGTCCCGTTCCTGCCTCATGGCGCTTGCCTCCTTTTCCTTCAGTGTCCCAACGGCGCAAGATTGCGCGAATGTAGCTCCAACTACGTTTGTTTTGCTCGGCAGCCTCGCGGAAGGCCGTCTCGATCCACTCTGGGGGATAGTGCTCTGCCGCGTCGGCGAGTTGATCGGCGATCAAGGGCACCAGCGGGCCGATGTTCTGCTCATACAAAGTAAAGATGGTTGGCTTTTCCAACACGACGGCGGGCGTTGTGCCCTCACTGGTGATGCCTTCGAGTTCCAATAACCGCATGGGCGACAGTTCACCCTGGAATAGTCGTTCTACCACACGTCGGTTGCGATCCGTATGAAAGAAGTACCAAGTGACTACTTCGTCGTCAACCCGGATGCGCACGCGCAGCAATGTGCCACGCCGCACCGCCAGATCCAGTGCCTGCCGCAGCTTTTCCTCGGGGGGACGCGGGTCGCCCCGCCGCCGCAACGCGCGCCGCAACGTGGCATCCGCCACCAACTCACGGTCGCTGATGCAGCGTGGCTGCCCACGCTTTTGATAGAGGGTGCCGAACAGATAGGCCGTCACCTTCAACTCGTTCACGTCTTCGATTTCGGGCAGCACGGTGGCGAAGAACACCTCTGGCACGGGGACCGTCCCACGCCCGCTGGGGAATCCGGCAAATGCGACCATCGCTCTTGGCTCCTGCATGGCAAAATCGCCGCCACTCCCACTGCTGGGAGCCGGGGGCTGCTCCGTTTCCCTAGAAATCGCTGACGCGTTGGAGATCCAGATCGCGAAAGCGCGTCTGGTTCTTGACGAAGTAGAGGCTGACGGTGCCTATCGGCCCGTTGCGATGCTTGGCAACGATGATATCCGCGATATTTGGTCGGTCGGTTTCTGGGTTATACACATCATCACGATAGATGAACATGACGATATCTGCGTCTTGCTCCAGACTACCCGACTCCCTCAGGTCGCTGAGCATGGGGACCTTGGATTGACGGCTCTCGACGGCGCGCGAAAGCTGGCTGAGGGCCAAGACGGGCACGTTGAGTTCGCGCGCCAGCCCCTTGAGACCGCGACTGATCTCCGAAATCTCTTGTTGGCGGTTGCCGTCCCCCTTCGAGCCAGTGCCCTGCATCAGTTGCAGATAGTCCACCACCAACATATCGAAACCGTGTTCGGCCATCAGGCGCCGCGCCTTCGAGCGCATCTCGATCAACGTGATGCCCGCCGTGTCGTCGATGTAAATGTTCGACTCGGAGAGCCGCCCGATGGACATGCTGATGCGCGTCCACTCGTCGTCCGCGTCGCTGATGTAGCCAGTGCGCAGCCGCTGCTGATCGACCCCGGCGTCCATCGACAGCAGGCGCTGGACGAGTTGCTCTTTGCTCATTTCCAGGCTGAAGATGGCTGCACTCGCCCCATGCTTCACGGCGGCATTGTGAGCCAAGGAGAGGGCGAAGGCCGTCTTTCCCACACTCGGTCGCGCTGCCAAGATGACCAGATCGGAACGCTGCATGCCCCCGGTCATTTTATCCAGATCGGTGAAGCCGCTGGGGACGCCGATGATGTCGCCACGGTGGGTGTGCAGGTGTTCCAGTTTATCGAAGTAGTCAGCCAGGATGTCACGGATGTGGTCGAAGTCTGTACGCTGCACATTCTGGCTGATGGCAAAGATCAGTTGCTCGGCTTTATCCAACGCGACGGTCGCGTCATCCTCGCTATAGGCGATGGCAGCGATCTGCCCCGCCACATGAATGAGCTTGCGGAGGATCGAGGTGCGCTCGACGATATGGGCATAATATTCGACGTTCGCGCTGGTGGGCACCACATTGACGAGGGTGGTGACGTAGTCGGCCCCACCGACGCCCTCCAGCTTGCCACGCCGTTCGATCTCGTCGGTCAGCGTCACGATGTCGGCGGGTTCACCGCGCCCATAGAGGTCCAGCGCGGCGGTGTAGAGCAGCCGATGGGCGTCGCGATAGAAGTCGGCGGGGCGCAGGATCTCGGCCACGGCAGGCAATGCCTGGGGATCGATCAAAATGCTCCCCAACACCGCGGCCTCAGCCTCGATATTCTGCGGCGGCAGTCGTTCCATGCGGCGTCACGCTTTCCATCAGGCTGCCCCGGCGGGCAGGCATTTCTTGGGTAGAATGGGCGTTCTACGGGGTTTCATCATTCAGCATATCACGGGTGCGGATCGCAGCGATCACACGCTGCTGGTAAAGATAAAATTACCCGCCTGGGAGCGAAATTGCAAATGCCCCTGGCCGAGACTGCCTGCTTCTTTGGTGGATAACTTTGGCCAACGGTCGACCACGCGATCCGCCCACAGAGCGCATTCAATCGTGCACCAACGGCGGAGGGGTATAGCTATCCACCACTTATCCCGTCAACTCTGCGGTTGTCCACGAATTCATCCACAAAGTTATCCACCGCCAAATTGGCTAGCATGAGCAGTTCTTTTGGGGACCCCCATAGCCAGACATCCTTGCTCGGCAGGCAGCCTTTGATGAGGCGGTGATTGGTCGTGTTGGCAACCGGCTAGCTTGCGGAATTTATCGCCGTATTGGAATAATTGCCATCTTGACACTTGAGCCTTGTCTTGCTAGACTGGCAGTACCGTGCGCTCAGCCATGCCTGGGCCGCAAAAAGCTGGGGATGCATAGGGTGATTATGGGGATCGCTGACGTTTGGCGACGGATAGCCCGACGCCTTGGTTTGATCGTAGAGCCGACGCCCCTTGCGCGGGCACAGCAAGCCTTAGCCCACGGGCAGGTGGAAGAAGCCATCTTCTTTTGCCGTGGCGTGCTCTATAATACGCTGATCACGCTGGGGCAGGCCGCGCGTTTGCCGCGCCCAGCGGGTGGCGACCAAGACGAAAAAGCCTATGCCCTCAATGATGGCCTCGCCCGCGCGGGCGTCTATGCCGAACCGGTGTATAAGCAGATCCAGGGATGGGTTCGCATCGGGCAGTTGGGCCTCGCTGGGGCGATTGATGAGATCTCGCTGGGCGATGTGCAACGCATGATCAGCGAGATGGATCAATTCATTCGCCTCGTCAATCTGTCGCTGGCTATGTATGAGACGCCGGGGACGGTGAACGATGCGGGGTCGGCGGTGCCTCAGATCAGCGAGCCACTGCCGCCGATGCGCCGCGCGCCCGCTGCCCCCCCGCAGCGGCAGATGCCACCCCAGATGCGTCCCCGTGAATTGACCGCGCCCGGCATGCTCTTTCCGCTGGGCACCGAACAAGCCCCAGCGGTGATCGGGACGATGCCGCGTGTGCCGGGCTTCGTTGGGCGGGGGCACAGCGTCATGCGCTTGGCGGGCTTGCTGCGCCAGGGCCGCCACGTCGCCTTGGTGCCGCTGGAAACGGGGCAGGCGGGCGTGGGACTTTCCGCCGTGGCCGCCGAAACCATTGCCCTGCTCGAACACGACATTCCCCCCGCGTTTCCCGGGGGCATCATCGCGCTGCACGGCTTTGGGCGGCAGGGGGAAGAGGCACTGCGGTGGGCCTATATCACCATTGGCATGACGTGGGGCGTGCCCGCCATCGCGCAAGCCACAAGCCTGAACGCGCAAGAGCGCGAGGTGCGCCGCGTGCTGACGGGCCGCCAAATGCTGATCGTGATGGATCAAGTCGAGATGGGCTTTCCGGCGCAACGCTTTTTGGATACGCTGGTGGCAGGGGGCGCGACCGTCCTGATGACCAGCCGTCAGGTGCCGCGTGCCGAGCAACTGAGCATCTTTCGCCTGGAGCCGCTCTCCCCGGCGGCGGCGCTGAATCTGCTGCAAGATCGCTTCGCCGCGACGGGCAGCGAC
>JACDGC010000439.1 GCA_013815535.1 Ktedonobacterales bacterium | reverse complement strand
ACGCTCGCGTTCATCAACCTGCTGGCGCTGCTCGTCTTTGGGCTGGCCGTCGCGGGGCAGTTGCCATGGATCTATGTGGCCGAAAAAGCGGATGCCCTGGTCACGGCGGTGTGGCTGAGCGTCGTGGGCTCTCGGGTAGAGCAAGCGACCCACTGACACGGTGACAGCAGCGGAAAGGGCAACGATGATGCTTCCCTATTTCCCCTTTGACCAGTCAGGCTTCACCATGGCAATGGGCGTGCAGCCGCTCGCCCTGCGCCACCTCATCGAGGTCGATGCGGTTGAGGCGCGCGGGGAACTGCACCTGAAGCGCGCCCTGCTCGACACTGATGCGCCCACCTATGCCGCCCTCCCCCCCTCCACCATGGCCTTGCAGTGGGACGCCCTCAGCGTCGTGCTCCCCGCCATGGCCACCCGCTATCCACACTGGTTCACCTTGCGCCGTTCGGGCGACGAATGGCACTGGCACAACGCCCTGCTCGACGAAGCGACGCGCTTCGCCTTCGGCGTGGATGCGACGCTGCCCCATGCGCCGCTCGAATGGCTGGGACGGCAAGTGCAAGAGGATCTGGTGCTGCTGGCACCGGACGCGGCAGCGGGTTTTCCGCTGGTGGGGGGCGTCTTGTGCTTTCCGAACATGTGGAGCCTGGGGGAAAAACTTGGGCAGCCCCTCATGCAGATTCATCAGACGGTGCCGGGATTCGCAGAACACGTGGGCCGTTCCAGCGCATTGCTCTTTGCGCGCATGAAGCAATGGCATCCGGTGTGGCGGCTCAATTGGTCGATCTTGCCGCTGCCGCGCCTCAACTTGGTGCCGCAGTTCTTTGGCGAAAACACCCAGGCGGCGAGTGAACTGACCCTGGCAACCATCGGCGCGCGGTGCCATCTGCGAATTGAGCGTCAGACACTGACGCGGTTGCCCATGACCGGCGCGATCTTGTTTGGCATCCACACCTATCAGATGCCTTTAGAGGAACTCACGGCGCACCCAACGCAGCTACGCCAGTTCGCGGCCTATCTGCCCACCATCCCCGCAGATATGCTGCACTATAAGGGCATCGACCGCTTCAGCGACCTCTTGCGCGAATATCTGCGCCTGCAACTGGCGCGCTCCCCCGAGCAAGGCTGAGACACGAAGAGATGGGGCGGTTGAGGGCAGTTGCGCGCCAATATGGCGCAATAGGCTCCACGTTGGCGCTCCCCTAAAAGTCGGCATTGCCGGTCTTGCTCAATCCAGCACGAAAGATGGCGATGCCCCGCGCCAACACCGCTTCATCGGCGGCGATGCCCGCATCGGTGAGCGCGACGATGCCATGCAGCAGCGCCCACAGCGCCAGGGCCGCAGCCTCATTGTCAGCGACACCCGTCAAGCGCGCCAACAGGTCCATCACGAAGGCCCACACCGCGTGCTGAGCGGTGGATTTGGTGGCGGGATCATGCGGAGCAGCCAACATCAAGCGATAGCGGGCGGGATGGGTGCGCGCGAAGGTGAGGTAGGCCGCCATCACATCCCGCACCGCCTCCGTGGGGGAACGATCCTTGCTGGCCGCCTGCATGGCAACCAATAAATCGGCATAGCTCTGGGCGGCGACGGCGGCCTCCAGCGCGGCGCGGTCGGCGAAATAGCGATAAAGAGCATGGGGCGTGCTGGTCAACCCAAGCGCCAAGCCGCGCAACGACAATTCCGCCGCGTGGTCAGCGTCAAGCTGGGCGATGGCAGCGGCGACGATGGCCCCCGCAGTCAATTTCGATGGATATGGCATACCCTGCACTATACCCCTTGACGGCACCCTTTGGAAAGGTCTACACTGTATACCATGAAGATATACGGCGTGTATCTTTGCAGATATCAAGGAAATCGAGGGCAAGACGATGCAACATGTGGTCGTCACTGGCGTTTCAACTGGCATCGGGCTGGGCATCACCCGCGTATTGGCGGGGGCGGGCATCCACGTCTTTGGCAGCGTGCGCCGTGCTGTGGATGCAAAGGCATTGGTTGCGGAATTTGGGGATCGTTTCACCCCGCTCATTTTCGATGTGACGAATGAAGCGGCGGTGCGCGCTGGTGCCGCCCAGGTGCGGGAGCAACTCGCAGGCGCAACGCTGCTGGGCTTGGTCAACAACGCGGGCATCGCGGTGCCTGGGCCGCTGCTGCACGTCGCCATCGCTGGCTATCGCCACCAGATCGATGTCAATCTGACGGGGCCACTGATCGTCACGCAGGCATTTGCCCCGCTTTTAGGAGCAACCAAGGATTTCGCGGGCACGCCTGGGCGCATCGTGATGATCAGTTCGGTGGGTGGGCGGATGGCCGCGCCATTCCTCGGTCCATACCATGCCTCGAAGTTTGGCCTTGAGGGGCTTTCAGACACGCTCCGGCGCGAGATGATGCTCTATGGCATTGATGTGGTCATCGTCGAGCCGGGCGCGGTGGCAACGCCCATTTGGGATAAAGCCGAAACGGTGGATGTGGCCCAATACGCGGCAACCGACTACGCCCCCATGCTGGAAGGCTACAAAAAATTCATGATCGCGGATGGCCGCAAAGGCTTGCCCCCCGAGCGCATTGGCCAAGTCGTGCAGCACGCGCTCATCAGCGCGCATCCACGCACCCGCTACCCCGCGCTGCGCGGGCAGTTGCGCGGCTTCACCATTCCACGTTTGCTGCCAGATCGCTTGGTGGATCGCTTCATCGCACGCAGTCTGCACTTGGTGCGCAAGCCTCAAGGCCGATGACGCGTGACAACTGCGCGGCTATCACACCACGGGGGACTTGGCTTTTGGCGACAACGGCAAAGTGAGGGTGAAGGTGGCACCATGGCCTGCGTCACTTTGCGCGGTGATGGTGCCGCCGTGCGCTTCCACGATGGCGCGGGCGATGGCCAACCCCAGACCAGAGCCATGGACGAGGGCGTCAGCTTCCATCATGGGTGACACTGCGGCGGCACGGTAGAAGCGCGCGAAGATGTGTGGCAGGTCAACCGCGCTGATGCCTGGTCCATTGTCCGCCACGGTCATGATGGCAGTGGTCGCCGTGCGCCCCAGGCTCACCCGCACCTGCGCCCCCGCGTCATGCCGCCCATATTTCAGCGCGTTATCTAGCAGCACCAACACCACTTGTTTGATGCGGTCACGGTCCACCACGGCCAGCAATTTGCCACCGCCGTCGCCCACCACCGTCACTTGCCGCTCACCCGCGACCAAGCGTGCTTGATCCACCGCTTCACCAGCCAACTCGCCCAGGTCAGTGGGGGCCAGGTCCAACGGACGCCCGGTGTCGAAGTGGGCCAGCGTCAGCAAATCGGCCACGATGCGCGACATCCGCGCGGCTTCCTGGCGGGCTGCGGCCAGGTTGTGCTGCACATCAGGGTCCTGGCTGACGGGGTGGCGCGCCAGAACGTCGAGGTAGCCACGCACGCTGGTGAGAGGGGTGCGCAGTTCATGGGAGGCATCCGCGATGAATTGCCGCACGCGCTCCTCGGACGCATGCTGGCGCGCGAAGGCTTCTTCGGTGTTGGCGGCCATTTCATCGAAGTGTTGCGCGAGTTCACCGATCTCATCAGTGCGCGGCGGCAAGCCCACGCGCTGTTGGAGGTTCCCGGCGGCAATCTGCCGCGCTGCCTGGGTGATGCGCGACAGCCGCCGCAGTTGCACCCCCGTCACTGGTACCCCGATGGCGAACCCCACCAAGAAGAGCGCCCCAACCGACAATGCCAGATTCAAGGCGAAGGTGTGCTGGGTCATCTGCGTGGTTGCCAACGACTGCGTAACCATCAGCACAGCGGGATATTGAGTATAGACCACCTTGTTGGCACCACACGAGGTGGGGATGCGATATTCATAGGCGATCAGCGCCACCGCGACAGGCACGCCGTTGTCACTGGCTTGGTAAAACACCGAGCGCAGGGCCACCACTGGCCGCCAGTTCGTGGCCTTGTAGCCGACTTTCTGGGTGAGGCGCACCAGCATAGCTGGCTGAAATTCAGGCGGAGGTGGCCCACTCGAGGTCAACGGCGCGATGGCCTCGCCCGTCTGGTAATCGAGCAGAGTGACGCTGCTGAGGTGCGCGGGGGACTGCGTCAACGGATCGACCAACATCGTCTGAAAAGCATTGGCATATGCCGGGATGGGCGTGATGCAGTTGCCCATGGCATCGTGCTTGACGACTTCGGCATCATAGGCCGCGC
>JACDGC010000014.1 GCA_013815535.1 Ktedonobacterales bacterium | reverse complement strand
GCCCCTGGTTCCAGCGCATACCCATAGTTGTTGACGTTGATGCGATAGGACTCGGGCAGCGGCGACGAGCGATCAAAGAAGAACTGCGCATACTCATCGGCGAGGTCCTTCGCACGTTTGACGCCGCCCCAGGGTGCCCAATCCGCGACGGGGTTGCGGAGCATGTTATTGGCGACGAAGATATTTTCCACCAGCACGTTGCCATCGGGCACCTGCATCGCTTGAATCCGACGAATGATGGGCGTGGGGTCCGCCGTGGTGAATTTGCCGTCGGTAAGATGGCAGACCAGCGGGGCCGGGCAACGCTGATATTGGGTCAGGTGCCGTTGCAGCAACAACTCTGCTGCCGCGAAGGCCGCGCTGGTGTCGGTTTCGCCGCCCGCCGTGACTTCGGGGATGCCAACCTCCAAGACCGAAGCGAGATCGCGCACACCGCTGGTCACATCCACGACGCGCGAGGCATACGCATAGATCGCAATGTGATAGCGTTGCTGAGGAATGCCATCGCGAAACGAGCGGCGCACCATATCCTTGAGCACATCACGCAGGGCGCGATTGACCAGCGCAATCTTCGTGGTTGACCCGCACGCGCCTTTCATTGATTCGCTGGCATCAATGATGTACACAATTAGGGCGGGGGTCAGCGCCGTCGCCGGTTGCTCATACATGGCAAGCTTCTTCTCCCAATCATCTTCTAGAACTCTTGCCAGCCCTCGACCGGCTGCCAGCGCACGCCCAGACCATGCTCATCTGGTTCGATGGCTTGGGGCACCGTGCGCTGGGGTTGCTGGCTCTGCCGCCACGCCGCCATATCTTGCAGCCGTAGCTCCTCGCCATCAAAGACCTGTGCAGCCATCAACGTCATCTGCGGCGCCAGGGGCTGCGTCGCGCCGAGTTTGCCCAACCCCCACACCTCGGCACTATCCAGCGTCGGGTTCCCCGTCCCCATCGCCAGGGCCATCAGCAAGACCGGCAACAGATCTTGGATGGGAACGGCGTTGGGCAGATCCACATCGATGTCTGCTTGCGCGCCCCGCACGGTCACGCGCGTCGTTCGTTCGCCCATGCGTCCACTCCTCTATCGCGCCACCGGGGCAGGCTCAACCAGCGCCGTCTGCACCAACATGGTGCGGTAGTTGCGCCGCACCAAAAAGCCGCGTCCGGGGGGCAGCACGGCCGCTTTTTGGGTGCCTACCAGCGCCCCTTCCTGTGGATCGCCGCTGAGGATCATCGTGGGACTGCCCATCTCTTTGAGGCGCTGAAAGACTTGATCAGAAAATGCGCGCCCCGCGCCACCAACGCGCCGCGCAATGACGAGATGGAATCCGACATCTTTCCCCTGGTCGATGATGGCATTCCACTGCGTCAACGGGTTGCCGGCGTTCGTCACCAATGTTTCATAGTCATCCACAAAGACGATGTAGCGCGGCCCCTGCCACTGGCGCGGTTTGCGCAATTCGTCCAGCGACAGTGATACGTTGCTGAGCAGGCGCGGTTCCACCGCCTGACGCACCGTTTCGAGCGTGTCTTTCAGCATGGGTGCCGTGCAGGCGTAGCTCAGCAGGTGCGGCAGATCCGTGACATCCAGCAGCGTGCGCCGATTGTCGATGAGGGCGAAACGCACCTCATCGGGCGAGTGCCGCCGCGCCAATTCGTTGATCCACAGCCGCAGCAGGTTCGTCTTGCCCGATTCACCGTCGCCAAAGATGATGAAGTGTGGTCCGATCTTCGTCAGATCAACATAGACTGGATCGAGTTGAAACTCGTCGATGCCAATGGGCACGCCCCCCTGTGTATCCTTCCCTGCGGGTGGCAAGCTGCTGGCGAGGTAATGCGACGGCAAGAGGCGCAACGGCGGGGCATGTACGCCCGGCCATTTGCGCGACAGCACCGCGATGGCGCGCTCGATGGCCCCGCGCCCCCCCTCGCTGTCACGCTCCATCGAGGGCAGCCCCACCTGAAACTGCAAGCCGCTCTTGATGATGCCGCGTCCGGCGGGCATCTGCATCAGCGACTGTGCCGCCGCCTTGCCCATCTCGGACTCATTCGTGTCATTCAGCCGCAGTTCCAGCCGCGCGCCGATGGTGTCACGCAGTTTCGCCCGCAGGTCTGACCAGCGGTTGGCCGTCAGCACCAGATGCACACCAAAGGTTAGTCCCGTGATGGCGAGGTCCGTGATCTCGGCTTCCAGTTCTTCCATGTCACTGCGGAGTTGCCCGTAGTTATCGATCAGCAAAAAGACATCGCCAAACGGCGTCCCCATCAGGTCGCCCGCCTGCCGTCGCGCGCGAAAGGCATCCATGCTGTCGATGCGCTGTTCGCGGAACAAGATTTCGCGCGCTTCGATGATGGAGCGCATCTGACGGATGAGGCGGCGAATGGCATCACGTTCGCCCGTCCCACAGATCGCCCCCACGTGGGGTGCCCCCTCAAAGACGCGCAATGATCCGCCACCAAGGTCGATGGCATATATCTGGAGGTGTTGCGGTGAGTGCGTCATCATCAGGCTTAACATCAATGATTGCAAGGCCATGCTTTTGCCCGACTGGGGGGCACCCACTATCACCAGATGGCCAGTCGCGCCCTTGAATTGGGGAGCAAAGGGGCGCTGCTCTTGCTCGGCGGGAATGTCGAGCAACCCCAGCGGGGCTTCCAGTCCGTTGCGACGCACCGTGCCACCCTGGATAACCCGCAGGCGATCAAAGACCTGGCGCAGCGTCAAATGGGCATCGAGCGCGGGCAACCACACCTGATGCACGGCGTTGCGCGGCTCATATTGGCGATAGATGCCAGCGATGACCGCATCCATCTCCGTCAGCGCCGAGTCATCGAAGCTATTCTTGCCATCATCGCCCAGCGGGGTCAGCCGCCCCAGCGCGCTAAACGCCCGACTGACCGGGGGCGTCTCGTTGTCATCCACCGCCGCGACCGGGGTGGTGATGAGCGCGGATTTGAACTGCTTATACACCGTGTCGACTTTGAAATAGCCGACGCCAGGGATGGCGGGCAGGTAAAAGGCATCGGGCGTGCCGAGCACGGCGCTGCTCTCGGACGGGCTGAAGGTGCGCAGACAGATGCGGTAGCGCAGATGGCCCTCCAAGCCCTGGATGCGCCCCTCGCTCAGCCGCTGCGTTGCCAGCAACAGATGCATCCCTAGGCTGCGGCCCACACGCCCAATCGCCACGAACAGTTCCAAAAAGTCGGGGCGTTGGGTCAGCAGTTCCGCGAATTCATCCACAATGATCATCAGGTACGGCATCGGCTCCATTTCGGGTTGCGTCAGCCGCTGCTGGTGATATTGCCGGATGTTATCAAGGTTGCCAGCGGACCGCAGCATCCGTTGACGGCGCTCTTGCTCCCCAAAGAGCGCCGCGCGCATGCGATCGACCTGGCTGAGATCGCTCTGCAAATTGGTGATCATACCAGCGGCGTGCGGCAACTGGGCAAGGTCAGCAAAGGAGGCGCCGCCCTTGAAATCGGCCAGGATGAAGTTGAGGGTTGCGGGATCGTGCGTGATCGCCAGACTGGTGACGATGGTGCGTAGGAGTTCACTTTTGCCTGAACCGGTGGCACCAATGATCAGACCATGCGGCCCCATGCCGCCCTCAGCAGCCTCGCGGATGTCGAGCAGCAGCGGCGCACCATCAGCGCCCATGCCAATGGGCACGCGCAACAGGTTTTGTCGCCCACGTGGCTGCCAGCTTTGGCGCAAGTTCAACCCATTCACCGTTGGAATGCCGATGAGGGGCAACAACCGCACATCCTGGGCGAGTTCGGCTTGGCTATCGTCTTCATAGAGCGTCAACGGGGCCAGCAAACGCGCCAACCGTTCGCTGGTGGCGACATCGGCAGTGTCGGGCGTGATGAATTCGTGGCGCTTGCCCCCATACGCCGTGTCGCCCAATGACACCCACCCACCGCGATTAAAGGCAAGGCGAAGCTGGGTGGTGGGTGATTCATCCGCGCTGTCGCGCACGAGGCAGATGATGGTGATGCCCAACCCGTCGCTGCCACGCAGCCAACTTTCCAATGCCGAGAGGCGTGCCAGGGGGTTGCGCGGCGAAAATTCATCGACGAGCACCACGAAATGGGGACGCTTGGCCTCGCGGCGAATCTCGCTGAGTTCTTGCAGCTTCTGGCGGCGTTCCATCTCGACGGCAATCTGCGCCTGCAACAGGCGCATGGCATCCTCGGGTTCGCTCGCCAACAGGCACATCGGTTCTTCGCCGTCAAAGTCATCGCCGCGCATGGGGCGCAACCGCTGGGTGTGGGGCAGCCATTTCAGCCACGACCACTCAGCGGCCTGCGACGGCGCAAAAAGGGCGGCGATGCGCACATCGTTGGGTGCGTGAAAGGTGGTGATATCGTCGATGATGGCCCGCGCCAAACCGCGCGTCTGCTCTGGCGTGCCTTGCACACTGATGACCGTATGCTCCGTCAAGTTCAGCGTGATGGGCGTGTCATCCACCTGCATATATTTCGAGGCCACGGCCTGCGCTTTCATCAACAGATCCGTGTCAAAGTCAGCCAGGGGATTCGGCCCCATGTCGAGCTTCACTTGCGACGACAGCGGCATGACGCCCACACCCACGCGCACCCGCAAAAAATCGGCATCCTGAAATGAGCGTTCCCACAGGGCGGTGCGGCTGGCAATGACCTCGCTCAACGTTGCTACCGAGGGATAGAGCCGCAGGTTTGCCGCCTGCTGCCGCTGGCTGAGATCATGTAATCTGGCGGTGACCCCGGCCAGATAGCTAAGATATTTCTGCCGATAATTATAGGCCTGCTGCTTCACCTGCCGATTTTGCACCGTGCGGGTGATGACGCCTGCCCCCACGGAGGCCAGCAGCATGCCCCCGATGCCGATCAGCAACAATGGGCTGGTTTTGGCGGGCGAAGAGATGAAGAAGAAGATGCTCGTCAAGCCCCCCAGCGCGGGCAGCACATATTGCAAAATGCCCAAAAAGCCACCACTGGTCGGCTTGGGTGGGGGCTGAGGCGCAATGATGGCGACCTCGTTTTCTGGCAAGCGTTCAGGGTATGTGCGCACCCCGCGATGAAAGGCAAGCGTAGACATGGCATACAATCCTTAGCAGATGAGGCAAACGCACGCCTCCACACGGCGCAGAAGCATTCTAGCATAGCATGCGATGCTTGCCAACCTCCGCACCGCTGCTTGCGGTGGGCGCTCAGTCCATAAACTCAGCGGCATCGAGGCCCAACAGGTCAGCAACCTCGTGGGGATGGACATCCATGTTCGGCTGGGTGTACTGCGCAAAGCTCCCCATGTCCAGGATGTAGCCGCCATCCTTCATGGACATTTTGCGCCAGACGTGCGCCGCATGGAATTTGTCGCGACCGATTTTGTTGACGTACTCTGGACCAAACAGGGTCAGTTCACAGAGCGAGTTCGCCTGCAACGCGCGCACTTCTTCTTGGTCCCATGCGGCGTCGGCGCTGAGATAGCCATAAAGCGGGGGCCATGTCCCATACACGAGGGTGACGAACTCAAGGAACCGCTCATAGTTGCGCAGGCCATACTCATTGTACTTAAAGGTGTTGTCGTTGACCCCGAAGAGGATGTGCCCCTTGCGGGTGAGCGTCATGTCAAACAACAAGCCATAATCTTGGTCTGGCGGGGCGGTGAAGCGGAACGAGCAGTCGAACGTGTCGCTGGTGCCTTGCACATATGCTGCCAGCGCGGGCTGCGCATCCGCGTGGATGCCCGGCCTGAGGGTGCCAAGCGTACCCGCCGTCTGCAATTCGCGCAGGAGCGGCAGCGCGTCTGCGGGCAGAATGGCATAGCCCTGGCGCACCGCTGCATCCAAAAATTGGGTCAAGGTTGCGCCATTCCCTACATCTGCTATCATGCGGGGAAAAACGCGCAGCATGAGGTCAGCCATCGTTGGTGCTCCTTTCTTTGCAACGTATCACATCAGGGCCAGTTGTGATACGGAATGTTGTTGTTGTTCAGCAGGTTTTGCACATCCGTCGGCATCGGGCACGCGGGGGATGAATTAAAGTAGTATTCGACCCGCCCCGGATAGCGCGCTTCGTCATCGGTGATGTTCTTTTGCAACGAATTCACCATGCGGTTCAAGAGGGTGGGGTCGCGGTACGCGCACCAGTTATAGCTCTTGCATTGAATGACTACGCCGCTCTTCAAGACGATATCTGGCCCGCGTGTGGTCCCTGGGCTACCCACCGTGGGGACGTTGGGTTCCACATGGGAAATCTGGTCGGGGCTGAAGTGCGCCATCACTTGCAGCTGATAAACCGCGCCGTTGTATGAGGTCCGCGAATTGTTCACCAGATCGGCAACCACCTGGTCGATGCCAAAGAGGGTGAAGTATGGCGCCTGCACATATTTCGCCAACTCTTGCACGATATACACGGCATCAGGCCGCTGTATGAGCGTGTCGAGTTGATTGTTCCCCGCCCAGCGGTAGTGCTGAATCAGATTGTCGATCTGCGCATCGGTCAAACCAGCCTTCATCAACACGGCGATATCGAGCGGGGGCACGCTGCGCCATCGCTGCATGATGCCGTAAAAGCGCTGCAATGCCGCGAGATCGACCCCGTAGGGGATGATGAGGGATAAGGCGTATTGGTTGGCGACCTCATACCCATAGTTCATCAATAAAAAGTTATAAGTAGCCTTTTGCTCATCCGTTTTGATGTTGGGCGGATACGGCGGTTCGAGCAGGGGCGGTAATTTGTTCCCTTTGGTGGTCGAGTCCTGTGGCGGTGCGAGCTTGTTGAAATCCTCTTGGCTAAAAGTGGAGACACTATAGACAATCGTCCCGATGGCGCTGATCTCAATGACCGCTTCGACCCCAACCGCAATCATGCGCACTTTTTGGATGGTCGAAAGCACCTGGGCCGTGCGCGCAGCGGTCGCGGCGATTTTGGTGGCCTCGGCGACGACATCATAGCCTTCCCAGACTGATTCGAGCGTCTGCACCGACCGCGCCGCCGTCACACACACCGCCACTTCGCGCGCTTCCACCACCGCCTCAATGGGATCACCGATCAAGTCGGCAACGGGGATGAACGCCGTCACGACCATCGCCGCCAGGTCTACTGCCGCCAGCTTGATGTTGAAGTCGAGGGTGTCATGCAGATCCCGCAACTTCCCGATGTTCTCCACGCCCTGGCGATGCGCCGCCGCGTTATAGTCCAGCAGGTCGCGCGTCATCGACAGGCGGTCCCACATCGCGTACCCAGCGCCATTGTTGGGCGGCGCCATATCGTGTTCCACCTCGAACATGGTGGGAATCTGACCGATATAGGCGTCGGCTTCGGTGCCAGCCCAGGTCTGCTGCAACGCGAGCATACTATCGCTAAACTCGGTGGCTAACTGGTCGGTGGTATGCTGCAAATCGGCCAGCAAATTCGCTTGGTTTTGCAATGGCCCCGGATCAGCTGGGGGCTTGCGCCACACTTCCCAGGCAAAACGCAGATCGCGGACGAAGCCGCCGAGTCCGGGCACACCTTCCGCCTTTTGCAGTGCGTCATCAATTGGATCCATTCCCATCGAGGCTGACTCCTTACGCTCAGCATGACCACATCAGCAGATGGGCCATCACGACATTGCTACGAGAACTGCCCTTCCAACAAACGCACTTGTTGGGCAAGCCCTGTGAAGTATTCGGCCCATGAGTCATGGACGCTGGCCTGATCCAACAACGGCGTCAGGCTATTCAACCATCTCTGGTAATCACTGGCGGCGTCCTGGTGTTCACTGGAGTTGAAGCCCTGCACGACGCTGCCACCGCCAGAGATCAATCGGTCATACACGCTGCGGTAATGCTGGGCGATGCGGTGGTGCAAAAAGCCGTGTTGTTCCAAGGTGTCGGCATCGGCTTTGAACTCTGCCATAACGCCAGATACCCCTTTCTGCGTGTGCGCGGGCACAACGCGATCGCCCCCGGCAACCATATGACACCGCCATACATTGCCTGGGGGAGTGCTGCCGAAGGTGGTGCGGCAAACATGGGCGATGCATGGTACCCGTTGTGCCATTGCCAAAGGCACCATGCATCGCCGCGTGTTAGCGAATGCTCTCGTAAGTGGTGGCGACACCATCTAGAAACTGCGAGAACTGTTGCACACGCTGCATGATGAGCGGCGCTTCGTCCAGCCATTGCACCAGCAGGGCTTTGATCTGGGGGGCACGCTCGGCGGATTCATACGAGCGGAGCGCCGTCTGGGCATCGGTCGCCGTCTGGATGCTCTGGGAGATCAGTTGGGCGACATCGGTGAGGTCGCTGGACACAGTGCGGACAAGGGCCGTGTTGATATTGACGAAGGTCATCAGAGGGTCTCCTTACACAACCAACGAGAATGAGCATGATAAACGAGCACTTACGATGACAGTTTTTGTTCGGCGGTGCGCAGTTCGCGCTCGGCCTCTTGCAGCAGGGGAATCAATTGGGTGGTCAGCCGCACAAGTTCATTATGGTCGGTCTGCCACGTTGCCAAATTACGCTGAAAGGTGGGTGCCGCCTCGGAGGATTGCCAGGCCTGTTGTGCCAGCGTGGTCGAGGCATTTTCTGTGTTGTTCGCCGCCGTCCGCAGATGCTGCAACGAATTTTCAAGGTTCGAGATAGCGGACAAAAGTTGTTCAAGTTCTGCGCGTGTTACCGCCATGGTTAGATCTCCCATCCACCCGCCATCGCCCGTGCGCGGCGAGTGCCGTGGCGTGCGTGCCATGCACACACAAAATCCATTAGCGCGCTTATTACCTTATGAAGAAGCCCTTGATCGCTTCCTCTAGGAAGCACTCTAACGCATAAACAAGATGATGTCAAGGACAACCATTGGCACAGCCCCCTGGTGCTACCCCTTAGCCATCGAGCAGGTCACTACATTGCTCTCTCATGCCCGCCCCCCTGCCACCGCTGAGCGTCGTGGGCTTCAAGGGGGACCTATGGCACCAGCAATGCGCCGCAAAAACAGGTTGTCTCGGTTCATTGCTAGGCTGGGATATCTTTGCAAGACTGCCATAGGCTTTACCCGATGATGCGCACCCTGCGTGGATGACGCGAGAGTAACATCAATTCCTGAAGCAAATGTTGAAGAACAAGCAGCTACTCATACGCAACAGGAGCCGAGATGCGCTAGACTAAAGACATATACTGTCGCAAAGAGGGATCCCACGAGCGAAACCCTGAGCAAAACGCCGGGGGCTGAGCCAGCGCCATTCCCTCATCTGGGCGCGCGAAGTTGGTGAAAAATCACGCATCTATTTTTGCCTATCATACACCTGAGGAGATCGAGCCATGGTTGATGAGCACAACCTTACTGCACAGCCAATGCCCCAGTCACCTGGTGCGTCCAGACGTTCGCGCTCTCCTGGATCGCGTTTACGCGGATGTGGGTGCATTGTCTTCGTGCTTGCCCTCTTCGCCAGCCCATTCATTGCTGCATCTGTGACAAGCGGGACCCTTCACCAAATCCTTGTCGTGATTGCGGGGCTTGATGCGCTCTTCCTTTTGATTATTCCCTTCATCGTGCTCGCCTCTTCGCGGGAGGGTCGCGATAACTTGGGCGATGGAATATTCTCCACGATCCTCGAAAGCCTCTTCAGTCGCTTCTGATGAGGTTTCAGGAGAAGCACCTTGCGAGTCGGCAGTGCGAGCATTCTTGTGGCTGACCCTCTCCGAATGGCAAACTGCTGAGACACACTGCGGAATGGGCAGCACACACCTGTCTAGTTCACGAACACGATGAAGCGAGGAAGGATTGCATCTTTGTAGAAGCATGCTGAGCGAAAGAGAGTCAGATTCTGGAGCAGCAGCCGAGCTGCTCAATCAAAGGAGCGTCTCTCCCTATCGCTATCAATAACATCACCTGTGATGCCGGAAAAATCTCATCCATGACGTTTCTCTCCATGATTGGGGGGTATCTCTCATCATTTCGCACAATGGAGAGCTTTTTTCATGATGCATCATCGACACACACCCGTTCTTTTCCTGCTGGGTACGTTCCTCCTGCTAGTTGTCACAGGATGTGGAAGTGGCACCGGTACAACCTTTGGTGTCAGTCCCACGGCCACCTCGTCGGCTGTCGTGCCCACAGCGACCCTCTCTCCCCCAGACTGCCAACCTGATCCTCATGGGATCTATTCTTCACCCTACATCTCGACCTTGCAGTTTGATGCTCTTCCCGCTCCCCCTCTCACGAAAAGTGGCATCCTCGATGGCAGCACCCATGATGGCATCTTGCAAGGCGGCGAAATGTACCTATGCAGCGCTGGCACTACCGCCCTGCTTGATGCTTATTTCCAGCATACCTTGCCCACCCTTGGGTACTCCAACACTGCGGTTCCCAGCCCCCTGGCTTCAACGTGTCATACGACTACTCACACCTCCAGCACCGTCTGGTGGAAGGCCAACAAGACCTTTTTCTGGAATGCCACTGGCGCTGCAGGTTCCAGCGGTGTCTTCTGGTTGTATGGCTTTTGTGCCATCGTCTCTTCGTCGTCTACACCGACGCCGCCCCCCAGCAGCGCTACCTGTTCCAGCGCATTTTCTGGAACATTTGACGCCCCTCCACTCGATTCCCGTTGGCAGCAATTCCCGGCGAGCGGCGGTAGCATCGTCGTGGATAGTACCGCCCATTTTGTGGGGATCAGTTCCCCCGCCCATACCGATCTCTCCGGCTCCACTTTGACCGCTTCTCGCATCTTACAACCGATCGGCGGGAATTTTACCGTGAATACCAATGTCATTGGGATTCGAGCCAACATCCAGCCGGGGACGTATCAGGGTGGGGGACTCTTGATCTGGCAGGATACCCATACATATGCGCGGTTGGAAGTCGCCTCATTCGATGGACAGACCTGGGGAGTGGAGTTTGATGTCACCGATCACGGCATTTCCCATCGAGTTACGTTGGCAACAAACGTTTCTGTGGACGACCCCGTCTTGTCGAAGCTGACCCTGCAAGTTCAGCGAACGGGGAATACATTGTCCGCATCACTGCGCCCCCCCATGTCAAGTCATTACACTCCGGTGGGAAGCTATACGCTCTCTGCCCCCCTCACGAATCCTCAGGTAGGCTTGGATGTAGTCAACACGACAAGTGGCACAACCGAGGCTTTCGGCTTCGAATGGTTCATCGTCCACTGCCCCTGACCATTGCTTCGTCGGCTGCTCAACGCAAGTTGACAGCAGTCATCATGAGCCGGATCTGGGAGACTTTATTCCATTGCCTGGCCGATGCCCCCCTTCTCCTTAGCCTTGGCTTCCCCGTCATCATACAGATACGTGAGGAGGACACCGATAGGGAAAAGGGGGGCAGTTTTCGCCTTGCTATAGCGGTGAAGCGCACTTCTGATAGGGCTTGACCTCCCCAGCATTGATCGTGTCGCTTTAGCAAAATTCGTGCATTCGCTTCAATATCGCTTCGCTGAGTTTAAGAAGACAGCGGATAAGCCGATAACAAAGTTTATCCAGAGATTCTGCAGGTACTAATCTGCTCGTTCAGGGGAAAATTCCATGGAACAGTGGCTCCGACATTTCAAAATTTCCACCAAGTTACGCCTCGCCTTCTGGTTCCTCGGTATCCTGGCCATCGGCAATGCCTTCCTGGCATTTCGTGGTGCACCGCATTGGGCACTTTGGGTCGGGATCATCCTTGCCGTCCTGAGTTCCTTCTTCTTCGGAGAAGCAGCCACCCATCACATCGCCCACCCGCTCCGCCAACTAGCACCCATCATGGAACGCTTGGCAGATGGCGATCTGTCCGATATTTCCGACCTCGTCCAGCAGCATCATGGACGTGACGCAATTGGGGTAATCTACATTTCCTTTAATGTCGCTTTGGGGAAGTTACACACCATCATCGGACGCGTCACTAAGATGAATCGCCAAATGGTAGCGATGTCCCTGAACGTACAGCGAAACGGGGAACAGACTGATGCCGCAACTGCTCAAGTCGCGGATGCCATGCAGCAAGTGGCACAAGGGGCGTTGTCGCAAAATGCGTCATTATCTCAGGCAGCGCAGTCCGTCGCACGGTTGAACGAACACAGCCAGCTTTTACAAGCTAGCACTCAAGCGATGTCCCAAACCATGGAGCAGGTCAAAGGCAGCATCTCCCACACGGCCCAACGCATGACCTCTCTCAATGCCCAATCGGCGCGCATTGGCGCGATTACGCAAACCATCGATGAAATTGCCGAGCAAACGAATCTGCTCGCCTTGAATGCCGCAATTGAGGCGGCGCGAGCTGGTGAGCATGGTCGTGGATTTGCCGTGGTCGCCGATGAGGTGCGGAAATTAGCAGAACGTGCCGGAGCGGCGGCAAAAGAGATTGAACTCATTGTGCATCAAACCCAACAAGAGACAACGGATGCCGCCGCAGCGATGGCGGATGGGGTAGACGCTGTGCAACAAAGCGTCTCCCAAGTCGCCGATACTGGGGCAATTACATTGCAGATGGTAGAGGGCGTCTCTACCGTGCAAGGCAGCATTAGCACTGTCCTCTCGATTAGTGAAGCGAATAGCGCAGCTGCCGAAGAAGTCTCAGCGGCGACAGAACAGATGACTAATCAGATTACGGAGATGGTGCATTCCACGCGTGAGATCGAGAGCATGTCCAAACATCTGTTGGAAGTCTCGCAGATCTTCCATTGGACGTACCCTGATGATTGGTCTGCGCAAGGGATGAAAGCATCGGCAGAAGAGCCGTATCATCCCGTTCCGAACACGCTCGCCGAGCAGCCAAGGGAGATGCACCGCGCGGCATAAAAGCAGCAATCTTCACAGCAGTGCCACGAAGGTACGAGACACGGGATGAAGGATCATATGGACCTTGCACCATTTGTTATAGAGCATTTGCCCAATGCCCCCTTTCTCCTTGGCAATCGCTTCCACGTCATCGCACAGATACTCGAGGAGGTCGCCAACAATATGTCCTTCCCCTTCAACACCAGACCCGCCTGATCTGCGAGAGATCGGGCGGGTCTGGTATGAATGGATCTCTCTGCGTGATTGATCAGGCCAATGCAGCAGCGTAGCCGCCGACCAAGGAGGCGTTGGGGGCGCGTTCCCGGCTTGTGCCAGGATGTACCCACCCCCTGGCTCTCAGGCAGTGACAGTGATGGCGAAGCCGACGATGAGCGAGCGACTTGTCGTGGTCATCGTCCCCGTTGCCACAGGATCGCCCGTGAACTGGAGCTGGTGCATCCCCGTCGCGTTGGCGCGGAGATTCCAAACGCACGCATTGTGCGCGGCGTCGAAATAGCCAGCAGGATCGATGAGGGTGAGGCCACCCAGTTCCTCAGCGGACCAGCGATAATTGGGGCTGAAGTGAATCTGGATGACCGCGCCCGCCTGCACCGTCGCCGCGACGGGCTGCGAGGCCGGGACCAACACCACAGCGGGCGTGCCAAGGTCCGCAGGCGGCTGGGCATCGCTGCACCCCCGCGCTGGAAAGCTCGGATTGGGCGTCTTCTTGGGGATGGGGGGAAAGGAATTACCACCCCCGGATTGATTGCTGGAAACGCCGCAGCCGAGCAGCATCAACGCGATCCCCAGACACAGGGCCTTAGCAAATGTTTGATGCCAGCGCAAAGGCATGGGGCACCTCCTCGTGCAAGCATGGTTCATCTGCACACCGTACCATGAAAAGCGCCCCCCATCAAGCGATAGAGGGCGCGTGCGAGAGCCAGTAGAGCGACTAGGAGACGTTCTTCAGGTCAACTTCCGAGGCGGCGAGCACCGTGGTGCCCGTGACGACCTGGACGAAGCCCTGCAAGAAGCGACCCGTGCCTGGGCTGGCCAGGGCCTTGGTCGAAGCCGTAGCCGTCCAAGAGGTGCCAGCGTTGTGCACCGCTGGGACATCGGTCGATGTGACGTTCCCATAGTTCGGGCTGGCGAAGACGTCCGTGAGGGTATATGTCATCGCATTCGGGATGTCGAACGACAGAACGAGCGCCGCGTAGTCACCCGCCGCTGGCGCGGCGACCGTGATCGTCTCGAAGGGAGATGAAGACGCGGAGTTGGCCACCGGAATGGCATTGCCACCAACGATCTGGAACAAATACAGATCGATGTCGGAACCGGGGTCCGAAACATTCCCGGTGCGAACCGTCAGTGCTGTCGTGCCTGATGGAACAGTGAAGTCGAATTCCTGGCTGGTCGTGCATGGATTGCACGGGGCGAAGTTGCCCGGTTTCGCTTCAGCGCTGCCGAGGGCCGTGCCCACGACGCCCATCGTCGCGGAGGCCAACACATTGGTCGCCGTGAACGACTGCGAATAGGTCGTGCCAATGGTCGTTGGGTCTTGCACCCACGTGGTGGGGCTGAGCGTGGCGCCCAGCACCGAAGCGGAGATGGTGAAGGTGCTCAGCTGCACAGGCGAGGCACGCGAGGCATCCACCTCGACCTCATAGACGCCTGGGCCATCAGTGGCGACCGTCTTCGACAGCGTGCCACCCGTCTGGTAACCAGGAGCAAGGTAGATCGGCAAACCATAGATGTCGTAGACGTTGACCTTTAAGCGGCCCGTGATGCCCGTCACGTTGAATTGGAAGGCCGTCGCGCCTGCTGGCACGTTGTAGAAGAACTCCGTGGCATCAGCGACATTCACGCTGCCCGCTTCGCCGGGGGTGGCGTAGTTGCTGGCTGCCGTGAACTGCTCGGCGGCGACCACGGTGTTGAGCACTTGATAGACGACGCCATCCGATTCCGGCGTGGTCAGGTTCATGATCACACTGTGCACGCCAGCGGTCGTCGGGTGGATGCCCACCGAGATCGAGACGGGGGTGTGCATGGGCAGCGTGATGCTGCTGGGCGCGCTGAAGGTGCCATCATTGCCCACCAGGGTGATGGTGTACTTCATGCTGCCCGAGCCCTTGGGATCGTCGCGGCGGAAAGAGACGGTCTTGCTGAGGGAATCCCCAGCCTTCACGCCCTCACGCAGGAAGATGCCTGGGCCGGTGCCTGGCGTGGCGGTGAAGTCATCGGCGGCGGAACTCACCGGCGCGACGCTCGACAGTGCCTGATAGGCGTCGATGTGTTTGCGCTTCAGCATGTTCCACGCCGCTGTGACGTTGAACAAGCCGTTGCCCTGCTGATAGGCTTGGTAGCCCGGCAGATAGCGGGTCGTTGACTTGATGGCCTGACGCAGGTTGCCCGCGTTGTGAGAATCCACCCCGCTCTGCTTCGACGCGCTCAGCAGCAATGCCGCCGCGCCAGCCGCCTGGGGCGACGCCATGGAGGTGCCATTGAACATGCCATAGCCAGGGGGCAGCGCGACCGCTAGCCCCTCGCCAGGGCGATTGCCAGGGATGGTCGAGACAGCGGAGCCAGGTGCCACGATGTCGGGTTTGAAGCCGCCATCCACACGGGGACCGCGCGACGAGAACTGGAAGAGGTTGTCAGCGCGCGTGGTGGTGGAACCGTAGTTCGCCAACAGCGTATCCGCCGTGAAGGAGGCCCCGACGCTGATGACTTTGCTGGCCAGGGACGGCTCACCAGCCGTGCTCAGACCCGCGCCAGAGTTGCCCGCCGAGATGAAGATCTGCACATCATATTCCTCGACGAGGTTGTTGTACAGCACTTCGGTGACGTTCGTGCCATCGTCGAAGGGATTGAATCCGCCGATGCTCATGTTGACGACATCCGCGCCAGCATCGCGCACGGCATAGATCATGCCCTCAAAGAGGCCATGGCTGGTGCAGTTGCCCGTGAAGACACAGACACGCACGGAGATGATTTGCGCGTTGGGGGCGGCGCCGTTATAGCTGGTGCCACCAAAGAAGCCACGGCCCGTCGCAATGCCCGCCACGTGGGTGGCATGGGAACCAGCGACGATGCCGATGTTGACCAATTTATTCTTGGGGTCGGTCTGCACGACGAAGGGGACCGACTGGCGCAGATGGCCAGACTGGATGGTCCGGTCGGTGCCAAAGGTGCCGATGTCAAAGTGACCCGAATCGGCATACTCCACCATGTCTTTTTCGTCGTTGAAATTTTTGTTTTGTGTGGTATCGACCCACACATCATACCCATCATTCGAGGTCAGCACGGGGAAGATGTTGCTGGCCGTCGCGGGATACAATGCGGCGATTTGGTCGCCCAGGTTGGCATCTTCCGCCGGATCACCATTCAGGTTCGGGTCCGTGGCGTCGAAGAAGCCCAGATGGAACTTGCCGTTGTAGGGCGCTTTGTAGGTGACGCCATTGAAGGTGAAGGTGGGATTATTCGCATTGGTGGCCGTCACATCGGTCGTCATGGAGATCCATGTGGGGTCCGCATCGGCAACGGGGTCAGTGTAGGTCTTCCAATCGATGATCTTGCGAACATCAGTGCCCGCGAGGTTTTTCGCTTTTTGCAGTTCGGGGGTGAAGACATCCACACCCGTATCAAGGATGCCGACCTTGACACCGCGACCGTCGAACTTGGGGTTGCTCGTCACGAACTGTGCCGCACCCGTATCCTGCGTGGGCATGTAGGGGTTAGCGGAGGGCGTCGTGGGGCCAAGCGGCGGCGGCGGGTTTGGCACGGCCTCGGGCGAAATCGCCGCAGTGGCCGGGCGCGGGTCGCCGATGTTGATCGTGTCGTCTAAGCCCACCGCTTGGATGCCGCCCAGGCCCAACACCTTGGTGACATTGCCAATGGGGACGGTCACGCGCAGATAGCGTGCCTTGACATCTTGATATTTGAGTGAAGCACCCAGATTATTCAGTTGGGTGATGACGCTCTGGTTGGTTGTGCCTTTGTTGACGGCAACCAACAACGTCACCGTTGACTTATGGTTGATGATGGCCGTTGCCAACAATTGGCGATCGTGCTTCGAAAAGATCAAGTTTCCAGGGGCGGCGGCCTTGGACGGCGAGCGCGAGATCACGAACCCAGCGGCAATGGCTGAGACGACGACCAACGCAACGAGACCGACCGCAACGAAATTGCGGACACGTGGTTTCATGTAGATCCCTTCAACACAGCTCGGTAGGATGCACAGACACTCATCATCGAACGCCCCAGCCGGGGTGCATCCCCACTACATTCCTTCTGGCGTGCGCCACCATCGGGTGGCACCCCGCACGAGTTGAGTAAAGAAAGGCCTGCCCAACTGGTTTCTCAGCCTTTCCTAATGTAACGGGAAGGCTGGTCAGAGGTAACATGCTCGCTGGGCACAACAATGGTGGGTGAGCTTGCGCCCACCCACCGTGCTTGTCTGCGAGAGATCTCACCTAGTCGTCAGTGTTGGTGGCGACATGCGTGATGAAGGTGCCCCAGTTCGCCAGCAATGTGCGTGGCGTGTTGGGGATGTATTCGTTGGCGACCCACACCGTGCCATCTGGCGCGGCGACCCCAGCGGAGTAGTCGCCCCAACGGCCCGCGCCATTGCCACCCTCGGAGACGTAGCCCGTGAAGCCGTCATCTGGCCCAGCGCCGGCACCCGCCACATGGACTTTGCCGAAGATGCCGCGATCATCCACACGGATGTACGCTGCGCTCGGATAGTAGTTCGGCCCCACTAACGTGAAGGCGATGACGCCCTGATCGCCGCTGGTGACGGCCACCGACGGATAGGCCACATTGTTGCCCGCCACCGCGATATAGTCTTGCTTGACCATGTGCGCGTTCAGCGTGCCATGCGACCATGTGGGGCGCACCTTGAAGAAGGCGATGCCCGTGCGGGTGCCATCACCAATGATGGTGTTGAGCGCGCCCCACAGGTTGCCCTGGGCGAAGACGACTTGGTTCATGCGGTCGTCATTGCTCTGGATCTGCTCCAGTGGCTCACCCAACTGGGTGGCCAATGGTTTGTTGCCATCTTTTTGGTTCATGTTGTTCGGCTCGCCATAGGTCTCGGAGCCGATCACTTTCACCTGTAACGACAACGAGGGCGTGCTGGAGTTGAGCGAACGCGTGTTGATGAGACCCCAGATCGCAATGCGGTTATCCAGCACTTCATAGCCAGGGTTGCCAAACTGCAACGCGCTCATGAAGTACTCGATGCCATGCTCAGCGGCCTGGTTGTCAGAGTCATCACCATCGTGGTCGCCCGGCGAACGCACATCGGGCTGCAACGAGTACGAGGTGCCGCCAAAGGGCAGCAACGCGGGACCAGCATCGATATGCACGACCAGCGGCAGACTGCTCGCATGGAGGGCGGCGTCAGCGAGCTTCTGCTTCGCGACGGCATAGACCTGCGCGCCGTTGAAGCCATCACCAAATTCGTTGGTGGTGATGTAGAAGCCGTTGCTGTCGGCACCGATCAGGGGCTGGTCGCCGAAGCACGGGCACCCTGGATTGGACGGCGTGCCATTGAGGCCATCATCGGTCGTGTCGAACTTGAAGATCGTCCACGTGCCGGTGGGGTTGCTGGTCTGGCTGACGGCGATGAGCTGGAAGCTGCGACCCGTCGCGCCGGGGTTCGCGCCGTTGTCTTGCTCAAGCTCCGTCATGAACCAGCGCTGCGTCTGATAATCATAGATGCACTTGGGGTCGCTGATGAACGGACCAGCGACACCCGTGGTGCGGATGATCTCTGGGGCCAATTGGAAGAACTGGCTGTTCGCCGTGGGGCCCGAGAGCAAGGTGCCCTTCGTGCTATAGACGGCCAAAGCATTGTTGACCGATTCCATCACGAAGCCCTGGCCGACGCACAGGCCCTGATCCGGGGGTTCCAGACTGAACTGCGTGTTGACATAGTCACCAGTGCCCGCGTTGCGCTGGTCGGCATGCGAGAGGCCATTGAAGCCCTTTTCGCCTTGATTGATCACCGTCACCGCGCGCCCAGCCGGGTTCGGGTTGGTGGTGGGGGGGGCGGGGAGGTTCTTGACATTCGCATTGGGAATCTGCGGGCTATGGTCGGTTTCAGGGCGGACCTGATTGCCCGTGCCTGGGGTGCCAGCGTGGACGCCACCCAACGTGGTGTCGCCAACAACAGTCAGGGCGGCAAACGTCGAGCCCGACGTGCCAGCGGCAGACGCTTGTTGGTGGTTTATCACCAAGGCGCTGCTGACAACAGCCATGATTGCGAGAACGCTAGCTCCACTCAGCAGGAGCCGTTTGTTAAGCCGCATATGAGCCTCAATTTCCTTAAACAACCTTCAACACCATTGTTGAATTGGCAGGGCACAGAAAATTTACATTTCCCCCCCACTTGCGATGTGTAACGTATCGGTATGACCAATGTAACAGGCAAAGCACTAATCGCTGGAATGTTCGCATATTGCCGATGCCATTTTTCCCGTTTGCACCCCATCTGGCGAGGGAGGCAGGAGAGAAGGCGATGGAACTTTTTATGCTGAGAAAGCGTCCATTCAACCGAGGAGTTGTCAACGATGCCAATTCGTAACACTATTCTGGCAAGTTGCTGTGTCGTGGGCTTGGTGCTTAGCTTGGCTGCGTGCGGCGTCACTGGTGGCAGCACCGCAAATGAGCCAGGGGGCAATGCGACCCCGACACCCACTGGAGGCAATGGTGGGGGCACCCCCGCCCCCGACAAAGTGACGGTGCTGCTGGATAAGGCGCAGTATGGCGTTGGCGATACGTTCACCATTTCCGTGGTGAATCGGGTCGCAACGCCCATCACGGCCTCTGACCATCAATCGGCGTGTTCCATCGTCACCGTGCAGGTCGAGCGCAACGGTGCCTGGGTGAACATTGGCAAGTGTTTGCAGGGCAAGCCGACGCAACGGATCACCCTGGCCGCCAACGCGACCACGACCATTGCTATGGCCCCTGGGGTGATGAGCCTGGCTGCGAATACCACCTGGCAGGCAGGCACATATCGCGCCGTCT
>JACDGC010000438.1 GCA_013815535.1 Ktedonobacterales bacterium | reverse complement strand
AAAGTATACGGTATGCACCAACTTTATCAAGCACTGGACGAATACTCTACCGCATTTCTCAAGCGCTCCGTCACCGAGCAGATGGGGCTGCACCCTGGCACGAAGCCGAAGAGCAAGACCAAGAAGGAAGACATCATCGTGTATTTGATGGATCTGGTCAAGGAATCCGAGGGCACGCATTAGCAACGCCAACGCCGCACCATCTGAAAGAATGGTGCGGCGTTGGCGCGAGGCACAAGCTTTGCCCTAGCGGGCGATCTTGATGGCCTTGACGAAGTTGTTGCCGAGCATGGTAAACTCGTCACTGGCATAATCTTCGATGCGGCCCGCGTCGCAGAACTGCGCGATGAGTGGATCGATGGGGATCTGGGCCAACAACGGCGAACCCGTCAGCGCGACCAACTCGGGGCCGTTGCTCGTGCCGAACACTTCCATATGCGAGCCATCGGCCTGGGGCAGATAGGCCATGTTCTCCACCACACCGACGATCTTGCCTTTGAGCGTCTGCACCATCTTGATGCATTTCTTGACGATGTCGGTGGCCAGCAGTTGCGGCGACGACACGATCACCACGCCATCCAGCGGCAGCGACTGCATCACCGTCATGGGGGCATCGGAGGTGCCCGGAGGCAGGTCGATCAGCAGATAGTCGAGCTTGCCCCAGTCAAAGTCGCCCCAGAATTGCTTGATGGCCTGCGAGATCATCGGCCCGCGCCAGATGACGGGATCGGTCGCGTTGGGCAGGAACATATTCATCGAGATGATCTTGATGCCCGATCCGCTCTTCGGCAAGGTGACGGTGTTGTCTTCTTCCTTCACCGGCACATCGGTGACGCCAAACATGCGCCCAATGCTGGGGCCAGTGATGTCGCCATCGAGGATGCCGACCTTCATGCCCTGGCGTTGCAGGGCCACGGCCAGCAGCCCGGTGGTGAGGGATTTGCCCACGCCGCCTTTGCCGCTCATGATGGCGATGACATTACGAATCTTGTTGCCCGTCTGCCCCGCCATTTGCAGGGGAATGCCCTTGCCAGTGGGCATCTTCCGCTCGGGCTTGAGGCCGACGACAGGCTCGCCGTTGGCGGCGCGGTTCAGGTCGGCCAACAGCGGCTCGACTTGCAGGTTGTGGGTGCGTGCGCCACCCGCCACGCTTTCGCGTTCACCAACGGCGCAAGCGGTGCAGGGCAAACCATGCCCTTGAAAGACTTTGACGGTATCAGGATATTGGGCAACAACGTCATGAATGATCATGTCCGCTGTGATCTGCGCTGGCATGGGACTGATCTCCTTCGCGGTGCGGCGTCGCGGGATGGGTGAGGCCACAGATATGGGTGGCGGAGAAGTGTGGGACGCACGCACATTCACCCCAGATTATAGCACAGGTCGCTGTGACGCGCGCACGTTGACAGCACTGGCCAGATGCACATACAATAGGAGAGCTGTTATGCAAAACTGAAATATACATCTTTTTCGCGGGAAATGAGAAGGGAACAGGTGTTGATGTCGCAGGTGCAATCAAACGAAGCAGGTACGAGCGCTACCCTCCTTCCTCCGCCCCAGGTGGGCGGCTTTCGCCATCGGTTTGCTTCGCTGGTATCAGCCATCATTCATCCCCTTGTGTTTCCGCTGGTGACGGTGGTGGTGCTGAGCTATGCCTACACGCACAGCGTCAGCGACACGCTGCTCTATACGGTGGTCGCGCTGGCCTTGACGGCCTTGCCCGTGGCCCTGCTGGTGTTCATCCAGGTGCGGCGCGGCAAGTGGACCGACCTGGACGTTTCGGTGCGCAAGCAACGCTACGCACTCTACCCCGTCTCGCTGGCCTTCCTCGGCGTGTTGGCCTATGTCTATTATCGCTTGCAAGCGCCGCGTGAAGCCGTCGTTTCGGTGTTGACGCTGGTTGGTGCCAACATCGTCAACGGCATCGTGAACCTAGCCTGGAAGATCAGCGCGCATGCGACGACGGCGGCAGCGTGTGCCTCGCTGTTGTGGCAGCTATCCCCAGGGCACACCTGGGGACCGCCTGCCGCAGCGGGGGCCGTGCTCGTGGGCTGGTCGCGTGTGGAGCTGCGCCGCCACACGGCAGGGCAGGTGTTGGCTGGCTGGCTGGTGGGCGTGGGGAGCTCGGTGCTGGCCGTGCGGTTGGGTATGTAAGCCGATGCATTCCTGGGACGTGAGCGAGGCTGAGGCCATCGCCATCCAACAAGAGTTACGCGGGCAGGTGCAGCGCGGTGGCCCACTCACCCTGGCGGACGTGCGCACCGTCGCGGGCATCGATGCATCCTATAAAGAGATCGGTCAGGCGGCAGTGGTGGTGCTGTCGTTCCCCGACATGACCGTGGTGGAGCAAGTGACGGCGACGCGGTCCAGCGTCTTCCCCTATGTGCCGGGCTTGCTGTCATTCCGCGAAGGTCCGGCGGTGCTGGACGCGATGGCGAAGCTGACTACCCAACCCGATGTGCTGATCTTCGACGGCCAGGGCATCGCGCATCCGCGACGGCTGGGCATCGCGGCACACATGGGCGTCGTGCTGGGGCAACCAAGCATCGGCTGTGCGAAGTCGCGGTTGGTGGGCAAGTATGCTGAGCCGGGACCCAACGCGGGCGACCAATCGCCATTATATGATCGTGGCGAACAGATTGGGGTGGTGCTGCGTTCCAAGCCACGCACCAATCCCCTCTTCATCTCGACTGGGCATCTGATCGATCTGGATGTCGCCATGGCGATTTTGCTGCGGTGCTTTCGTGGCTATCGGCTGCCCGAACCCACTCGCCAAGCTGACAAGCTGGCAGCGCTCTGAGGCTCAGGCCCGGCAAAACAGCACTTTGAGATAGCCGCTTTCGGGCATGGCGAGCAGATTGGGATGATCGAGGCCATGGGTGAACATCTCGGCGGTTTGCATCACGCGGCCCTCGCGCTGCGCCGCCTCGTTGAGAACGCCAACGAACTCATCCATCGTTACCGCCCCAGAGCATGAGCAAGTCACCAGCAACCCACCAGGGTTGAGGCAACGCAGACCCAGTGCATTCAGGCGGCGATAGGCACGCAAGGCTTGCGGTTTGGCGCTCAAGGTTTTGGCGAAGGCGGGAGGATCGAGAATGACGACATCGAAACGCTGCCCTGCCGCCACCCATTTTTCGAGTTGCGCGAACGCATCACCCACCAAAAACTCATGTGCGTCGGGGTCTTGCCCATTCAGCGTGAACTGCGTGCGGGCATGCGCGACGACTGGGCCGGATTGATCGACCGAGGTGACGTGGGTGGCACCCGCCACCGCCGCCACCACGCCGAACGCCCCCGTGTAGCTGAAGGTGTTGAGGACGGTGCGCCCCGCAACGTATTTGGCCAGGGCGCGGCGCTTGTCGCGCTGGTCGAGAAAGAACCCCGTCTTTTGCCCCGTCCAGACATCCACCGTGTAGATCAAGTCGTTTTCGCGAATTTCGATCAACGGCGGCGTCTCGGCGCCCCATGCCAGCCGCGTGCGTTCGCGTTCCATGCCCTCGCGGGCACGTGAGGCGACATCATTGCGCAAAACGATGCTGGCGGGATTGATGACCTCGCGTAGCGCGGCAACCAGATCCCCCGTCAGCAGTTCCATCCCCGCAGTGGAGATCTGGGCAACCAAGACATCGTCGTAACGGTCCACAATCGCGCCGGGCAAAAAGTCGCCCTCGGCATTGATCAGGCGATAGGCGTTCGTGTGGGTTTCGTGCAGAAAAGGCTGGCGCAGCCGCAATGCCCGGCGCACGCGGTCAGCGATCAGGGTCGCATCGACATCCTCAGCGGGGTCACGCGTCAGAATGCGCACCGCGATGTCGGTTTGGGGATTATAGTAGCCGCGCGCGACGAAATGATCGGCGGCATCATGAATATCAACGATGGTCCCCGGTGGGAGGGCCGTCTGCGGATCACGCAGGGCACGCGAAAAAATCCACGGATGCCCACGCAAGAGGGCCTCGTCGCGGTGCGCCTTGAGATGAAAGATGGGGTGATTCATGCGGCTGGGGCGTCCCGCCGATAGCTGGCGAGGAAGATCAGCAGCATCGCCGCCACCAGGGCGATGACTGCCGCCACCGAAAAGCCCCGGCCCCCGGTCGCATCCCAGCGCGTGAAGGCGATCAGACCCGCCCCCAACAAAGCCAAGCTGCCCGCCAACGCCAGCGGCTCACCGAGCCATTGCCGCGCAGTCGCC
>JACDGC010000437.1 GCA_013815535.1 Ktedonobacterales bacterium | reverse complement strand
GCGTTGCTGGATGCCCTCAACTTTTGTTTTTGGCCAGACCCCACCAAACCGCATGCCATCGAACGCCGCCAGGGCATCGAGCGTGGCCCTGCGGATGCGCCGCCCATCAGCGACGATGCCCCGCGCTGGCGCGTGCAGTGGCGCGGCAAGTGGTTCAACGGCTACAACGCTCTGGCGGTCGCCCTCACCCGCGCGCTCGAAGCAGGCCACCCCCTGTGGGACGCGGGCTATCTGGCGCGCATGGATGCCCCCACGATGCGTGACATTCTGCGGCCCGACCCCGATGCGGCTGGCCACGCCGTCGAGATTCCCCTCATCGAAGCGCGCGTCGCGCACACGCGTGAGGTTGGCAGCGTCCTAAGCGAGCACTACGACGGCCAATTCGCCAATGTGATGGCTGCCGCTGGGCGCGACGCGGTGACGCTGGCATTGCTGATGGCGCAAGACTTCCCCTCTTTCAACGACATCGCCACCTGGGCAGGCAGTGATGTGCGCCTGTTGAAACGCGCCCAGATCCTCGTCAGTGACATCGCCAGCGCCTTTGGCAACACTGGGCTGGGCCAAGTGACGCGGCTGGACGAATTGACCGCTTTCGCGGACTATAAGGTGCCCCAACTGCTGCGCCGTCTGGGCATCCTCAGCTATGCGCCCGACCTCGCGACCCGCATCGACCACCTGGAACTGATTCCCCCTGGTGACCCCGCCGAGGTCGCCATCCGCGCCGCCACCGTCTGGGGGGTGGAATGGCTGCGCCGCGCCCTCGCCGACCAAGGCGTCTTCGTCACGGCACCAGCCATCGACTATCGCCTCTGGCTAGCAGGCCAGCATGTTTTGGCTCAGGATCGCCCCTATCATCGCACCAGGACGATCTATTACTGACAGGTGCTGCTGGTGAAGAGATGGGCCAGTGGCAGGTGACGGCCCTGAAAAACGCCGATGATGGCCGGGGCGCGAAACGCGCGCTCCCATCGAGCGCGCGAACGATGCGGGGCGTTTTGGTTGGTGCAGGACCGTCCAGCAGGGCGGTTGGTCAACCGCCACACGGGCCTCACCAGCGGCGTTTCAAGCGATAGATGAAAGCGAGCACCTCGGCCACCGCCCGGTAGAGATGGTACGGGATCTCGCGGCCCACCGCCACGCTGGCATAGAGCGTGCGCGCCAGGGGCGGGTTTTCCACGATGGGCACGCCATGCTGCGCCGCCACGGCCTTGATCTGCTGGGCAATCAGATCTTTCCCCTTCGCCACCACGATGGGTGCCCGCGTTTTGCCCGATTCATAGCGCAACGCGATGGCGAAGTGGGTGGGGTTGGCGATGACGACGGTGGATTTCGGCACCTCGCTCATCATGCGCTTGCGAGCACGTTCGCGCTGCAAACGACGGATGCGCGACTTGATCTGCGGGTCGCCCTCGGTTTGCCGCATCTCATCGCGGATCTCTTGCTTGGTCATCTTCAGAGACTTGTTGAATTGCCAGCGCTGGAACCCATAGTCCAGCGCCGCCAGCACCGCCCCCGCCATGGCCACCCGCAGCAGCAGCGCATAAATGGCGTCCCCCAGGATGCCCGCGACGCCGCCGATCCCAGTCATGCCCAAGGCCATGATCTGGGCCATCACGCTTTGTGCCACGCCAATGGTCACAGCGATGAAGATCACCAGCCGCAGCACCATCTTCAACAACTCGAAACCCGTCTTGGGCGAGAAAAGCCGCTTCATGCCGCTGAGGGGGTTCACCTTGCCAAAATCGGGCATGATCGCTTTGGTCGAGACCACGAAGCCCGTTTGCAGCAAGCCCGTTGCCACGCCACCCACCAGCAGCGCCCCCAGCACCGGCACGATGGCAAGCAGCCCCCCCATCATGCTCTGGCTGACCAGGCCCACCGCGTCACGCGCCGAGAGGTCGGGGCGGGCGATGGTGGTGAGGCCGTTTCGCAGCACTCCCGCGAAGTCACCCCAGGCGGCGGGCGCGGTCATCCGCAGCACCAGCACCCCCGCCAGCAAGCCGACCGCCGGGGGCAGATCCGTGCTCCGGACGACCTGCCCCTTCTTGCGGGCGTCTTGCTTGCGTTTGGGGGTAGCGTCTTCGGTGCGTTCCTGTCCGCTCTCGGCCATCGCGTCATCACCTCGCTTTCATCCTAGCGCCATAGCCCCATGTGCGACAGTTGCCGCATCACTTGCGTCAGGAACTCCACCGTGAACGGCGCGGAGATCACCAGCGCTGCCATGGCCAACGCCACCTTCATCGGCAACCCCAGCACGAAAAGGTTGAGCGAAGGCATCGCGCGCCCCAACAGCCCCGTGATGACGTCGGCCAGCAACGTCGTCGCCAACAGCGGCAGCGCCAATCCCAGCGCGAAGAGCACCGCCGACCCACCCAACGGCATCAGCAATCCGATCAGCGCGGGGGAAAGGGCGACGCGGGTGACGGGCATCGCGTTCAAGCTACCCCCCAGGCTCAGCAGCACCCAATGCTGCCCATCCAGCCCCAGGAAGATCAACCCGGCGATGATGCGGTAGAGCGCCGAGAGCGAATTCATCGCGCCGTTCCCATCGGGGCGCGGTTGCTCGGCCAGCGTCACCCCCATCTGTTGCCCGATGATCTCCCCCGCAGCTTCGCCCGCGCGATAGATGACCGTGAAGATCAAGGCGAACGCCAAGCCCAGCAACACCTGCTGCCCCAGCAACACCACGAAGGTGGGGATATCCCCCGTGATGCCCGTGGTCAGCGCGATCTGCCCTGGCGTCAGGATCGCCGCGAGCAGCCCGCTGAGGCCGATCTTCACCGTCACCGCCAGGGCCTTTTCGCTGAAGATGGGCGCGGCCACCAACGCGCTGCTGATGCGCGCGAACACCAACAAAAAGACGACGAGCGGGGCGGCATGTTGGGCGACCATGGCTATTGCACCAGCGTCGGCAGCGCCTCGAACAGACGCGCGGTGTAGCCTAGCAGCGTCTGCAACATCCACGGCCCGGCGAAAATGAGCACCAAGCCGATGACGATGACTTTGGGGACAAAGCTGAGCGTCTGCTCATTGATCTGCGTCACCGCCTGGACGAGGCTGATGATGACGCCAACGACCAACGCCGTCAGCAAAATGGGGGCACTGAGTTCGGCCACGGTCAGCATTGCCTGCTGCAAAACGGTGAGCACGGTTGTCTGTGACATGCGGCATGGGCATCCTTCCCTTAACGTTCCTAGTTACTATGCCAGGAATCGCGGCCCAGCAACAGGGGAAATGGTCCCAGTTTCGTGGGCACCGCGCCACATTTCCGGGCAAGCGTGGCACCCATGCACGGCAGCATGATATGCTGTGGAGACAACTGATGAGCCCCACCATTTCGCGGCACCAAGGGGAGGGATCAACCATGTCAGCGTCCATCTCGCACATCATTGGCGCGGTCATCACCGCGCTCATCATCCTCGCCGGTCTATACACCGTCCTGCGGAACTTCACCCTTTTCCTGGTGGATGGCTTGCGCGGCTTGCCAGGTGTGGCATGGTATAATCGCCCCTATCTCTTTCGTGCCATTGCCGTCACGGCGACGCTCTTTTGGCTCTTTGGCCCCTTTTATGGCAAGCAAGATTCACTGCATCTGCCCACCGACCAGCAACGGTTCGTGCTCTTTGCCCTGTATGTGCTGGCCGCCGCCGCAGGGCTGTGGGTGCTGCGCATTGGCTTTTGGCGCAGCATTCCCGCCGCCATGCGACCCTTGCGCACTAACCAGCCTGGCTTCATCAGTTGGGGGACGCTGGCAGCGGTGTCGTATCTGATCCAGTTGACGTGTGCCATCACCGTCGGCCTCCTCTTCGCCTTCGCGCCGGGTGGCACAGGGTCGTGGCCGGTGCGCATCGCGGTCTTCGCCATTCTGCTCATCTCGGGCTATACCAGCTTGTGGCGCATGTCGTATCTGGCTGGCCCCGATAACGATGCCCTGCGCTCCCAGATGGAGCAGGCGTTTGGTGGTCGCCCGGCCGCCCCACCGGCCGTCCCCCCCACCCCTGTCTCGGTTGCCCCCCCAGCGGACACCCAGCCGTGAAGGGTGCCGCGCCGCTGCACGTCTTGGTCGCGCCCCAAGCCTTCAAGGGGAGCCTGGCTGCCACCCAAGTCGCCGCAGCCATTGCGACGGGCTACTATGCCTTGGGCATCAGTGCCATCATCGTCGCTGTGGATGGCCCACGTCCCCTCACCGAGGCCATG
>JACDGC010000436.1 GCA_013815535.1 Ktedonobacterales bacterium | reverse complement strand
GCAGTGCCCCCGATCCGTAGAAGAGGATCTGATAGCCCGCTGCCAGCGGGATGAGAAAGAGCAAGATGGGCGTCGCGCCTGTCAAGACTTCCGCCGTGATGGGCGACAGCAGCGCTAGCGTCCAGATGGCCGCGCGCGTCCGCAGCGGCTTGGCGGGGGGCTCCGGCGCGGCGAGCGCGGTCAGTGGCGGTGGTGGCAATGGCGCAGATGAAACATCCATATGGGCGGTCGCTCCTATTGTGATGATTGCGCGGATTCTTCAGCACCAACCCGATTGTACCGCAGACGGGTGCGTTTCCCCTGACAAATCATCCGGTGTGTGGCGCTCAGGTCGGTGGCACCAGGGGGGCGAGGGCCGTGGGTGGGCCGAGCACGAAGAGACGGTGACGGGCGCGTGAGATGGCGACATACATCAGCTTATCACGCCGCCGCAGGGTGGGGAGCGCCGCGCCTGTCGCATGGTCGATGCCATCCAACTCCACCAGAATGACGACGTTGCTTTCAAGCCCCTTGCTGGCGCGAATGGTCGAAAATTTGACGAAGCGGTGGCGCTCTTCTTCCTTGGTCTGCCGCAGTTGGGTGAGGGCGCGCAGGGGGATCTCGTCGCGCCAAGCTTCGCGCCAATCACGCCACTTGCTAGCGCGGTCGGCACGACAGGTGATCAGCAAGATATCCCCTGGTGTGATTCCTTGCGTGTTGATGAGCTCGTGCAGCAGCGTACGCACTGCCGCGCCTGTCGCTTCGCCACCCTCATGCGCGGCTGGCGCGATGTAGGTGATGGCCTCCCCCTCTGGCCCAGTGAAGTCGAAGAGGTGCAGGTCGGGGCGGATGACTGCCATCGCATCCCAAATCGCTCGGCTATTACGGAGGTTTTGCGTCAGCGGCGGTGTCGTGTGCAGCGTGAAAGGTAATTCCCACTCCGTGTCGAAGTCGAGCCGCTGAAAGGGATCGTTTCCTTGTTGGCGTATCACGCTGTCTCTGTAGGTGTTTCAGTCAAGGGTTTTCCTCGCTTTGTCCTTGGCTTTGTCTCTCTGTGTCCAGTGGTATCTGCTCCCGTTGGTGTCACAACTGGTGTCAAAAATGCCCGCCAGTTGCTTTCATCTAGCGGGCATTATAGCTAGTAGATTATTATTCCATATTCTTTGGGCGCAAGTCATTAATGGCCCCCATTGTTTGTGCATGCAAATTTTGGATGATTTGCAGCAGATCCATGGTTTGGGCTTTACTTGCTTCCATCATTGTTTTTTGGAATGATTCTAATGTTGCTACCTGGCCTTGCATTTGTCGTTGCTCAGTTTTTATCTCGGTAATATCTCCTTGCATTTGTTGCTGTACAGTTTTTATTTCAACGATATCCTCTTGCATGGTTCGGATGTCTGCTTGCATGACGCGTATTTCTGTCATGATTTTATCGAATCGTGCATCGAAGTATGTGGTCACACGATTGTAAAGGCGGTCAAGCTCCAGATTTAGGTCGCGCGGATAGATGGGCTGCTGCTGCGATGGTGGCTGTGGTTGTGGTGTTGCCATGATATAAGCTCCTCTCTATTAAGAGAAAGCATACCATGGGCATGCTCTCTTGTCTATGTTTGTTTTCTTTCGACTAAGCTTTTTGTCCCTTTGGTGAAGGCACTAAGGGATGTTGCTCTTCTTCGATTTTGCCGATGAGGCTCTGAATGTTTTTTGTAGCCTTGTTCATATCCTTGAGCATGTAAGCGTCTCTCTTCCCTTCGATTTTTTCAAAGCCGAGATGTTCAAGAAGTTTGATTCCTTCTGGCGTTGCGCCAATGGCGTACCATCGCTTAATATCGTATTGCCGATTCAAAGATAGTGCCCATCTGATGGCACAGCGAATTAAAAATTGTCCCCTTTCTCTATCTAATTCGTTATCGCCCGTATGGTGTAGCGATATGCTGGGAATGTACACTGTAAGATTTTTTTCTGACCATTTTCTGATGGCCCATGATTCGATGCTTTGTTCTCTTATCTTGCCGTCAATGAGTGCTAATATCGTGTCTTCATCTAAAGGCATGATGGTTACTCCCCCTATTCGTTTTCCTCCGTCTCGTGCCGACATAAAAATATTTTCGTTTGCTTCTCTCCACTCAAGCAACCTATCATATGTGACGATATCTTCCACCTCATAAACGTTAAAGTGGTTTTGGTAGCTTGCCCATAGCTCACTGTTGGTTGTTTTTCCAAAAGTGAGTTTTACTTTGTCTTTCTTCTTCAAGAGACGAGCATGTGCATCGATAGCTTCTTTGGGATATTTTCTTCCCCTTCTTTTTCCATCTTCTAGTTCGCTAGGAACAGTTCCATCTTCCACTTCTCTATAAAAAGTAGACCTTGGCTTGTTGAGAATTTTCATGACCTCTTCAGCGGTGTAATAGTTGTTATCCATATTCTTTGACCTTCTCTTCTATAAGCCTATGGACTTACAGATTTTGGAATAAGAATATTATACGACATTTTGGGAAATAATTCCAAAGTCCATGAGACTAGAGACTAGATAAAAAAATGAGTATTGGGAATAGTTGACAAAATGGGAATTGGTACTATATAATAGAGACATCGAACTTAAACAATCAAATAGACCCAGGCAAGGCGTTTGAACCACAGTCTGCCGATATCTCGGGACGGTGGGAGCCGGTGGCCCTCTAGTGAGGGATATGTCGCGATGATTCCATCTCTTTGGGTAGGTGGGGGCATCGTGGCACCTGGGCGAGGTTGGTGGGAGGGAGCGTGCTCCTTCCCGTTCTTAAGCACATGCAGGGAGGGTTTTTGTGGGTAGTCGCTTACTCCTCATCTATGAGCCGTTGGGCGGCTCCGCAAAACGGTATCGGGTTCGTCACACTGGTGAAACCATTTCATATCGTCAGTTCCGTAAATATCTATTGGCAGAGTCTCTGGAAAAACACGCGGCCCCGCGCAAAATGGCTCGCTGTAAAGCTCCGCGCCGTCCGCGTAAAGATAAGGGGATCTCGCGCCTGAACCCGCCGAAAATCGCGGCACGCAAGCAGCGGCGGCTGGCTCCGGTGACGCTTCCCGTGGTGATTGAATCGGTCCATGGCAAACAGCGTGGGGTCTATCGGGTGGTTTGGCAAGGCACACCGCTTGGGGAATATTACGACACGGTGTATGGCGCGCGGCATTGGGCCTGTGGGGTGTGTGGTCTCGCGCTCCGGGAAGAAGCGTCCATAATTCGGCATATTTATGATCATCATCGTGTGGTGATAGCAATGACTCCGGTGCTGCCCTCGGCGGCGACTCCGGTGTATGGGGGGCGCGTCCTCTATACGGGCGATGTGCGGAGCCGTTCGCGCAAGTCGCGCATGCCCTGGCGCACTTCTTTATAAATCGTAGCGCTTCTATCGTTTGCCCTGGTCGGTGGTCGGCCAGGGCCTTTTTGTCCCCTTTTGGAGGGCATCACGGAAAGGGAGAAACTTGCATGACGGCATCACTTCGTGCTCGCTCGTCGCGGACCTCAGCTATTGCGCGTCGCGTCTACGCTCCGGCGGTGCCCGGCCAACGGCTCGATGCTGCTCGAGCGCTGGTCGCAGAAATGGACGTGACCCACGGGGCCAACGGCCTGACCTACTTGGTACGGCGCTCTCCGGCGGGCACGGTCGTGCAGCGGATTCCCGTGCATCCTGACGCGCTGCCCTTGCTAGCGGCGCTGCGCGGTCGTCTCTGAGCCATGTCCGGTGATACGCGGGGGTTCGTCTCCCCCGCATGGCTTCCCGCTGCCTGATTGGTTGGGCAGCGTTGTTGGGTGTTCAGGGGTGCAAGGGGGTTCACGGATGTGCTGAGTGAGTTGGCGGGGTGTGCGGCGGGCGCGCATGATTGGGTGCTCGATGGGCGGTTCTACTCCTGGCTCAAGTGCGCGGGGTGCGGTGCCCCGGCGGTGTGCAAGGCGTGCCATGGGCGGGGCGCGGACCTGCCCATGCTGCCGGATGTCTTCTGCTCGACGCATGCCCCGTTCGCGGATGACCTGCGGACGCGGGTGCTGACGGGGCCGCTGCTGGGGGCGCGCATCATCAGCCTCGCCCAATCGGTGCGCGATTATCTGGAAGGCTGGTTGCCATGCGCGGAAGGGCGGCGGCTACGGGTGATGGTCGGCGACCTGGAAGTGTGGCTGCATCATGGGGTGCGGTGTGATTGGTGGCGGGTGGTGTTGCTGTATGCGGGGCGGTTGATGTACCACGCCG
>JACDGC010000435.1 GCA_013815535.1 Ktedonobacterales bacterium | reverse complement strand
AGATAGTGTCATCGCGGATTACACGTGGATGACGTTTCTGGGTGCGCAAGTGCCACAACGGGCGGCGGACTTCTTCGCCGTCATTCGCTCCGCACGCGACGCGGGCCTCGATTTTCTGCGTGAACGGTTTGTGGCGCGGCAGCCCGTGATGGGCTATGAGGTGGATGATCATGTCCGTGCCATCTTGCACGCGGCAGGGTACGGCGCGAACTTCGTGCACCGCACTGGCCACAACATCGGCACGGTGGTGCATGGGAACGGCGCGAATCTGGACAATCTGGAGACGCACGATGACCGCCTGCTGCTGCCCAATACCTGTTGCTCGATGGAACCAGGCATCTATCTGCCCGATATGGGTGTGCGCACCGAGGTCAACGTTTTGCTGCTCGATGGTGCCATCGAGGTGACGGGCCTGCCTGCACAGACCGAGATTCAACCACTGCTCGCCTAAGGGCGCACACCACTTAGCCACAATCACAACGGCGATGAAAAGAGACGAACCACCATGCGTGTAAGCATCAATGAAATCATGGCGATGAAGGCGAACGGCGAGCGGATCGCTATGCTGACGGCCTATGACTATACCATGGCGACGCTGGTAGAGTCTGCTGGCATCCCGCTCATCTTGGTCGGTGATACGCTGGGGATGATCATGCTCGGCAACGATTCCACCATCCCGGTCACCCTCAATGACATCATTCATCACACACGGGCGGTTGTCCGCGGCACGAAAAAGGCGCTGATTGTCGCCGACATGCCCTTTATGACGTATCAAGTCAGCATCGAAGAGGCCATTCGTAATGCTGGTCGGCTGATGCAAGAGACCGGCTGTCAGGCCGTGAAGTTGGAGGGCGGCGAATGGATGGCCGATACCATTGCCAGCATCGTTCGTTGCGGCATCCCCGTGATGGGACATCTCGGCTTTACCCCCCAATCTGTCAATATCTTTGGCGGCCCACGCGTGCAAGGCAAGACCGAAGAGAGCGCCGCGCAGATCATCCGCGACGCTCAGGCGTTGGAAGAAGCAGGCGCTTTTGCCATCGTGCTTGAACTGGTGCCGCAGGAACTGGCTGCCTATATCAGCGAGCGCATCAGCATCCCCACCATCGGCATTGGCGCGGGGCCAGACTGTGATGGCGAGGTGCAGGTGCTGCATGACATCCTGGGGATGTATCCTGACTTCACCCCTCGGCACACCCGTCGTTTCGCGGAGGTCGGCACGGCCATCAAAACCGCCATCGAGGGCTATATCGCCGCTGTGCACGACAGCAGCTTCCCCACCGCCAAGCAGTCCTCGCACTTGGACCCCAAGGTGCTGGCCTTATTGAAAGCCGAGGATGAGGGGTAGCATATCCATTCGCCTCGCCGAAAAGTCGCGTATAGCTTCCTCACTGTTTGGCGGCCACTAGGGGGCATGGCTAACGTCGCGACCGCACATCCTTCCCAGCCGCCAGGGGGTGATGGTGGTGAGCCGCCTGACGCGTGGATTTGGGGCTTTTGGCTATTTGCGCCACTGCCTCCGGCCCTCTCTTTTTCTTCGTGGAAGGCGTCATACTTGATGCATGGGGAACATTGCACGCAAAGGGAGGAGATCTATGAGCACTCCAGAGGCGCGGTCGGTCGCCGTTTTCTGCGCATCGCGGGCTGGCGTGGCGGACTACCGCGCCCTGGCGCATGCGTTGGGGGTGGCCATGGCTGCCCAGGGCGTGACGCTCATTTTTGGCGGTGGCAACAGTGGGTTGATGGGCGCGGTCTGTGATGGCGTCTTGTCCGATGGGGGCACGGCCATCGGTGTCTTGCCGACTTTCATGCAGATGAAGGGCTGGCACAGCCCGGAATGCACGGAATTGGTGCTCGTCGCGGATATGCATGCACGCAAGGCGTGGATGGAGTCGCATGCGGATGCATTCATCATCCTACCGGGCGGCATTGGCACGCTGGACGAACTCATCACGGTGATGACGACGCGTCAGCTTGCCCAACATGCGAAGCCCATCATCTTACTCGACCCCGATGACTATTATGCCCCATTCATGGAACTGCTGCGCCATATGATCTCGCACGGTTTCCTCAATGATGCCATCACACAGATGCCCGAACGCCACCCCACCCCTGCCGCCGCGTTGGCTGCCATTGACCGTGCCCTGGCTGCCCGCCCCTGACCCATGTGATACGATGGGGGAACTATCGACCTGCGCGTGCAAGCGTGCCGATGACACACCGCCCGTCCTGACGGGCCGGAAGGGGAGGGCATCATGGCCGGGATCAATCTGGCGGGGAAGACCGCGCTCATCACGGGGGCCAGCCGTGGGTTGGGCGCGGCCATCGCGCGTGCCTATGCCGAGGCTGGGGCTGATGTTGCCCTGTGTGCCCGCAACGCCGAGTTGCTGGAAGGCGTGGCGACGGAGTGTCGTGCGCAGGGGCGCCGTGCCGTTGTCATCCCAGCGGATCTCGCCGACCTCGCCACCGCTGGGAGCATCGTGGACCGCGCGGCAGCCGAGTTGGGCAAGATCGACATCGTGCTGAATAACGCGGGGGTCAACCCCATCTATAAGCCCACGCTAGATACGACCCTTGAGGAATGGCAACACATCTTGGGGATGGACCTCACCGCGCCATTTCTGATCAGCCAGGCGGCGGCACGCCATATGATCCCGAACGGCGGTGGGGCCATCATCCAGATGGCATCCGTTTCGGGCTTGCTGGCGTCGCCGCGCATGGTGACGTATTCCGCCGCGAAGGCCGCGCTGCTGAGCGTGACCCGCACGCTTGGCGCGGAATGGGCGCGCTACAACATCCGCGTCAATGCCATCGCGCCAGGCTACATCGCCACCGACCTGACCTCGGGCATGCTGGCGAACCCTAAATATAGCGAGGGCATCCGCGCCGCGACGCCGCTCAACCGCGTGGGCACCGCTGAGGAGATCGCTGGTGTGGCCGTGTTTTTGGCCTCGGATGCGGCGAGTTTCGTCACGGGCGCGACGTATGTGGTGGATGGTGGCATCTCGGCGGTATAAGTTTCGCTCACTCCCGCATTGCCAAGCGGGGCGTGCGTGATGTTACAGGCCGATGGCACGGCGGCGCTGCTGCCGTCGGCGAATGAGCCGCATGCCGGTTGGCACGCCGAGCGCCGCGATGGCAACGGGGGCCAGTGCCGGGGCGAGCTTGCGCCAGGCCGTTGGCGAAATGTTGCCACCTTGCCAACGCAGATTGCTGCGCAATGCCCGCTGGGGTGCCGAGATGGGTTCCAAGAAGGGAATGGCCGTTTCGGGGGCGGGTGCCGTGACGGGGGGCCACACGGGGGCATCCAAAAATTCCAACACCAATTCGCAAAAACGCTGCGGCGCTTCCACTTGGGGACGATGGAAACAATTGGGGATGATCTCCAGATGGGCACAGGGGATCAACTTGACGGCCTCTTTCCCGTGGGTGACGGGGATGGTTTTGTCGCCCGCGCCCCAGATCAGTAAGGTTGGGACAGCCAGCCCGCTGAGAAAGGGCAGAGCGCTCATCTTTTGCCCGCTGATGCTGCCGATGCCGCGCAGCATGCTGAGGAAGGCTAAGCGTGCCTCGGGTGATTGGAAGCGATCGAGCATCGTTGGGGTGGTGGCATCGAATTCTTGGTCCAGGCGACGCATCCGCCGTTGTTCCAGGCTGCGGCTCACTTGGGGCACCCGCGACCGGGGATCGCTCAGCACGCCGATGACGCCCTCCGCGCCGGGCAGCGTGCTGACGCGCAACAACCAATGCATCTCGCGCCCCATGCCGCCGGAGGACGCCAACACCACGCGCTCAGCGCGACCAGGGTAGAGGTGGCAAAACATCATGGTGATGCCGCCGCCCATGGAGTGGCCAATGATGATGGGGCGCTCCAGACCCACCGCGTCCAAAAAGCCATGCAGATAGCCCGCGAGCGCCTCAAGGCGGTAATCGACATCGGTTTTGTCGGATTCGCCACAGCCGAGCATGTCGATGGCATAGACGGTGAAGCGCTGTTGTAGCACGGGCAAGACAAAGCGCCAGGTAAAACTCGCTGTCCCCAGACCATGAACCAACACCAGCGGCGGCCCGTTGCCCCCGATGACATAACTCATCCGGTGCTTGCCCACCGTGACGAATTGGCGGGTCAGGCCGCTCTCTGCGGGTGGCCAGGAACTTGTTGGCGCTTCTATCGGAAACGCGGGGAGGTCATCATGCATGTGCTGCATCCC
>JACDGC010000434.1 GCA_013815535.1 Ktedonobacterales bacterium | reverse complement strand
GACGGGGTGCGTGTCGTTCGTCCATGCTCGTCCTGTCGCTGGTACGTTGCCCACGAAAAAGGGGAGAGCGAGCGAGAGGGCAGGGACACGGTTGACATCACATCTTCCGCGCCGCACAGCGGGGGGAACGGCTCGCCCTCCCTGTATCTACAGATACACCTCTATGCAAGAGGCGTGCCGCCGTGACCATCATTATGGCGAAAGACGCAGCTACCTGGCGATAGCGGGAACAGACCAAAACCCCACCAAGTCAAAAGCCTGTATGAGAAATCACCACATTTTTACTCCGTTGGTGCTTGCTCGCTGGGGAGCGCTAGCAGGTCCCTGGCATGCTGTAACAACGCTTTGCTCTCTGGTATCAACTTTTCAAGCACGGGATCGTGAAATTCCAATTGTCCCCGGCGTTGCTGCTCTGGTCTGCTCGATGTTTGGGAAATCTCGAATACGTGTGCCGCGCGTGCGAACGCGCGAGCAGCTTCCTCGTAGAGGCTTCTGCGCGTGTCGCCTTCTTTGCGTTGTGTGTGTGCTAGGAAACGTTTGCCACTACAATTTTGACCATGATGCGGCTAATCCGGTCTTCACTTTCTCCATTACTTCGATGTGATACACTCCCTATGATATGCGGGAAAGGCGGATTTCGTGATGGCGATACAATCAGTGCCAGTGCTGCTAGCGGCGGGCGAAGTCATGCGTCTCAGCGCTACCATGCAAGATTTAGCAAACACCCCCGACGACGGGTATCGCTATGAGTTACTGAGAGGGGTGCTCCTTCGAATGCCGCCACCGCAAGAGGAACACGGACAAATTAGTGCACTCCTAATTGGGTCACTCATACCATATTGCCGCACCCTTGGCATGCTTAAACGGCTAGTTGCTGATATCGGCTATGAACTTCGTGGGAACGACATCTCACCGACTGTATTAGCGCCAGATGTCTCGATCATCCGCACACCCAAGACTGCTGGCACGACCTATAGCAGCGATGCTCCATTATTAGCAGTCGAGATCGCCTCCCCTTCGCAGGGTCGGCCCTATCTGCAAGATAAAGCAGAGTTATACTTGGCGGCGGGCACTGTGCTGGTCTGGGTCGTCTGGCCAGAGAGCCGTACGGTCGATGTGTGGACGCAGCCCGGTGCGCCCGTCACCCGCAGCGTTGGTGAGACGCTCGATGGTGGCACGGTGTTGCCTGGGTTGACCATCCCCGTCGGCGATCTCTTCCCCTAAAACAGCGCCAGATAGCGGCGCAGCTCCCAGGGCGTGACTTCGCGGCGATAGTCTTCCCATTCCTGCCACTTCGCGTCCAGATATTCATCAAAGATGGTGGGGCCAAGCGCTTCGCGCAGCAACGCATCGGCCTCCATCGTTTCCAAAGCGTTGGCAAGGGATTCGGGGAGGCGACGGCTCTGCGCCTCGCGGCGGTTCGCGGTGGCGCGGCGGCGGCGGTCAGCAGGCGGGGGGCATTCCAGATTGCGTTCGATGCCATCCAGTCCAGCCGCTAGCAAAGTTGTCAGGGCCAGATAGGGATTGCAACTGGGATCAGGGCTGCGAATCTCTAGCTGCACATCGGTGGGGCGACGGGCACTGACGCGCGGCACCCGCACGAGCATATCGTGGTTGTGGTGGCCCCAGTTGATCTCCACCGGAGCCTCGAAGGCCGGGATGAGCCGCTTATACGAATTGACCAGCGGCGACAGCACGGCGGACATCCCAGCAGCATGGGCGAGCAGTCCGGCAATGAAGTGCAACCCCGTTTCCGAGAGACCAAATTCGAGATTGTCTGGGTCGGCGAAGGCGTTGCGCCCGTCCCCCAGGCTGATGCAGCGCTGGTGGATGTGCATCCCCGATCCGCTGACCCCCGAGAACGGTTTGGGCATGAAGGTCGCGCGCAAACCATGGTGCGCCGCCACTGCCTTGATCGCGAGCTTGGCGGTCATGATGGCGTCAGCGGCAGCGAGCGCCGGGAGCATCGCGAGATCGATCTCATGTTGGCCATCAGCGACCTCGTGGTGGCTCGATTCCACCGGCACCCCCAGCGCGTCGAGGGCATCCATCAGGTCGCGCCACACGTGCGCGGTTGGTTCGCTCACCAAGTCGAAGTAACTGCCCGCATCAAAGGGGACGGCGGCAGGCTGGTCGAGCGTCGGTTGTTGCAATAAAAAGAATTCGATCTCAGGTGCCACTTCGTAGCGCAGCCCCAGCCGTGTCGCACGCTCGCTCAGCAACCGCAAACGCGCGCGCGGGTCGCCCTCGAAAGGCGTGCCATCGGGCCGCACCACATCACAGACGATGCGCCCCCGTGCTGTTTCCCAGGGGATGACGGCGAAGGTCGCCGCATCGGGGTGCAGGAACATGTCGCTTTCCACCACGCGCGCGAAACCCTCGATGGATGAGCCATCGAACCAGCGCCCCTCGGCCAGTGACGCGGGGAGTTGCTCCACCGGCACAGTGACTGCTTTGGCCATGCCCATGATGTCGGTGAATTCCAGGTTGCAAAAACGGATGCCGCGCGCCTCGGCCTCGCTCATGATCGATTCCGCCGCCATGCCTATCGCCCCTTTATGAGATAGTGCTGCAACGATAGCATATCACCACATATCATGGTGGATTGTGCGATCTGCATAGCCCATCTGGGGCTGTTTGGCGTCATGCTGGCCATCCAGAGGAATGCTACAAGAACGGGACATTGTGAAAGGAGAGTGGTTTGGAAATCATCATTTTCGTCGGCTTGCCCGCAGCAGGCAAAAGCACCTTTTATCGGCAGCACTTCGCCGCGACCCACACCCTGGTGAGCAAAGATCTGTTGCCACCGCGCCACAAACAGTTGCGCCAGATGGAGGAAATCACCAGGGCGCTCGTGGCGGGGCGCTCCGTTGTGATCGATAATACCAATTCCACGGTGGCCGACCGTGCGGTGCTCATCGAGTTGGGGCGTGCTCACGGCGCGACCATCAGCGGCTACTCTCTGCGGTCCACCGTGGCGGCGTCGCTGGCGCGCAATCGCCAGCGCACGGGTCGGGCGCGGGTGCCCGATATCGCCATCTATGCCATCGCCAAGCACCTGGTTCCACCAACCTATGGTGAGGGGTTCGATCATCTGTTTGAGGTCACCATCGCTGATGACGAAGGCTTCACCGTCACCGCGCTGGCTCGCTGACGCATGCCCGTGCCTGGCTTCATGGGGTGGGGTGCAGCATGCGGTCGTCGATGAGCGCCGCGTAGCGCTCGGCATCCGCGATGGATGGTCCTTGGCCAACGAATATGGTCGTGATCTCCATCGTCACGTTGCTTTCTCGCACCGACAGCACGGCGGTCGTCGCGGCGGTGTCACCCGCTGTCGTCACCTGCAACCGCACAGCGTGTTGCTGCCCCGGCGCGGCAAGGGATTGGGGGGCCCCCATGGCGGCCAATGTGGCGGCACGCGCGCTCAGCCAATCGGCGGCGCGGGCGGCATTTGGAAACGCATCGATTTCGATGGTGGCACGCACCGTGACGTTATAAGCGCTGGGCTCTGGCGCGGCGAAGGCAAAGACGCGATAGCTGCCCCCGAGCCGTCCCGCCTGGGTCAGGGCCGCCGCCAGTTGGGGCTGCCCCAGCAGGGTCGCCAATTGCCCATCCGTGGGGGTGAGGTCGAGCGCCAGCCGATCCGCGCTGGGCATGTCAGCCAACTGCACGGTGATGTGGTTGAGCGCGGTGGCGGGCAGGGTTGGCACCTGTGTGTTCGCCGTGCCAGGCACGTGCGCGCAACTCGTGAGCGCGAAAAGGGCGATCAGCCCCACCATACGCAATCCTTGCATCGGGTGAATCAATCCTTTGTTGCGGGGGAGTGGTTGGCTCAGTCGTGCAGATGCTCCACCAGCGGAAACATGCCATTCGTGGAGCCGTGGCCGTTGTGTGTCGCATCCACCGTTTCGAACTCGGGTGACAGGCTGACACGGCAATGAAACGCCCGCTCGAAGAGGTCGCGTTTCACATCGGCACGCTCCATGATGTCGCGTAGCTCGGCGTGGTCGGTGACATGGTGCAGCACGCGCAGCAAGACATGCGCCGACTTGCCCACCGAGGAGAGGACGTGCCCATGCAGGTGACTGACCCCGCCATCATGCGAGAAATCGAATGCATCCGCTAATCGCAAGATTCCGCCCAATTCGCGCACCCGTTGGCGTGCCACCTTCGACAAGTCGCGATAGATGGGATGGTGACGCTGGGGTAGCAC
>JACDGC010000433.1:1403-4231 GCA_013815535.1 Ktedonobacterales bacterium | reverse complement strand
GCGTAAAGCTCCCTTGGGGCGGCTGCTCGGCTCGGTGCGGCTCTCGGCGAAACTGCTGTGGCAATTTGGTCCCCAAGTGGCACTGGATGGGGTGCGCCAGATGATTCGCGAGATGTGGAGCGATGCCCAAGCGTTCTATGCGCTCACCTTTCGTCTCTCCCAATTGCATCTGGCGGTGGATGTCGCCAACTTTACCCCCTCTCCGGCGGATCTCGATCGGGTGTTGACGCATTCCAAGGTCAAAGCGGTGCATGTCCCTTCGGTGGATGACGAGGGGGCTGATTTCCCTACCGTCGGCTCGCTAGACGATTACTTGGATGATGTGCCTGATGAGTGGGACGGGTTGCCCCTTGATTTCTACCTGGACCACGACGAGATCGCTGATCTCGATGATGCAGATGATGACGAGGAAGAAGAGGAGGACTTAGGTGACGAACAACACGCTGATGATGAGGGGGCGACGGTCTATCTCTATGGCAAGCGGGCATCGGGGTTTACCTTCTCCCCTGGTTCTCCGCTCTCGGCGGCTTGGTACAACAAAGAGCTTGAAGAACGCACCTCGGGCAAGGTGTGGATGCGTGAGATCCATCAGGCGGGGGGCTGGCAACCGCATATGTCGCTGTTTCGCATCGAACTGCGCTTCATGCGGCCCATCATGCGTGAGATGCAAAACACCCTGGGCAAAGAGGCGGGGGCATGGCTGGATGACCCCTGGCAAGCCATTCAGCACTATCACGACTTCTGGGCGTATGGCGTGGGCTTGCCCCCTGAGCATGACCTGGCCCCTGACGTGACGCATCGGGGATGGATGCGGTTGACGCTGCCCCAGGCGGGCGACAAGACGCGGGGACGGTGGCCGACCGATCCCATCTGGCACATTATCCAGCGGGCGGATTTTGGCAGCTACACGCCCCCCCAAGCGTTGTCGCGCAGCAAACTCATTGTCCATGATGCGGTGGCGATTGACGCGGAAATCTATGGGTTGTTACGGCTGCGGTCGGTGCTGCATGGGCGGCATGAAGAGACAACGCTGACTCTCTCGCAAGAGTTGCGGGCCTTTGCGAATGAGATGGAGGATTGGGACGAAACCAAGAATCGTGATTATACCGAAGAGGTACGGGAAAAGGCGCGGTCCTTGGGCCGGGGAGTGCCGCTGATGTCATCTGGCCTGCTTCCACCAAAGAAGCCGTACCAACGCAAGCGCAAGCTTGGTGATGCGTAGTTGTTACTGCTGTTAAAACGACAAGGTGAGCCGCTCGGTGTGATATCGGGCGGCTTCTTCTTTGGAGGGTGAACGATGCAAGCGCAAGAAGAAACAAAGCAATCATTACCTAAACTGTTGCTCACCATTGAAGAGGCCGCGAAAGCGCTTAGCGTTAGTCGTGCGTTCTTTTACCCGCTGGTGATGCGTGGCGAAATCTTCAGCGTAAAAATCGAGACCGCGCGACGAATCCCGTGGGAATCGCTTCAGGCATACGTTCGCAAACTGATTGATGAACAAGAGAAACATTAGGAGGACAGCAACAATGGCGCGTAAGCGTGGGAACAACGAGGGCACGATTTTCAAACGTGCAGACGGACGCTATGAAGCTCGAATAAGCCTCCCAAATGGGAAGCGCAAGAGTTTCTATGGAGAAACACGACAAGAAGCATCTGATAAGCTAAATGATGCTTTGCAAAATCAACGTCGTGGTCTAGTTCCTATGGATAATCGCCAGACTATCCAACAGTTTCTAAAGTTTTGGATTGAAGTCAAGACGCACAAACTGCGTGAGAGTACGATTATTCGGTATCAGGCCCATATCAAGCATCTTAATGATGGCATAGGAGGGGTCGTATTGAGCAAGCTAACTCCGCAAAAGTTACAAGTTTTTTATAATAAGGTCATTGAGGACGGCCTCTCACCGGGAGAAGTACATGATATGCATGCCGTTCTTAAATCAGCCTTAGACTACGCTGTAGAGATGGAACATATTCATGCAAATCCCGCCAGAAAAGCAAGGGCAACAAGTAAACCACGCCATGAAATGGCAACGCTCAACGAAGAACAGGTCAAGATTTTTCTTGATCAGATTCGTGGGCATCGACTAGAGGCGTTGTTTATCTTAGCGGTAACAACAGGAATGAGGAAAGGGGAGTTGTTGGCGCTTCATTGGAAAGAAGTAGATTTTTCCAAGAAAAAGCTTTCTGTTCGCTACAATCTGCAAATGGTTACGAGGGAGCGGGGTAATTATCGGATTTCGGATACGAAGACATCGTATTCCCGTCGTACTATCGCCCTCACAGCAACGGCAATGCGAGCGCTCCAAGAGCGTCGCAAAGCCCATGACGAAGAATTAGCACGAAACGGGGCAGACTGGAATAAGGAGGGGTTAGTCTTTCCTCGGCTTGATGGGCAATGGATGTATCCTTCAACTTTACGAAGGACACATTTTCATCCATTGATGCGGAAAGCAGGCCTGCCATTGATACGATTTCATGATTTGCGGCACACAGCAGCGACGCTGTTGTTAGGGCATGGTGTTAATCCTAAGATTGTGAGCGAGATGCTTGGCCATTCCTCTGTATCCATTACATTGGATATCTATTCACATGTTATGCCCCATATGCAGCAGATTGCAGTAGAAACGATGGAAGGAATTTTCGCCGAAAATCCATAAGGGTCTGTGTGGGTTGTGGTCAAAATTGTGGTCAATCCACTAAATAAGGGGCATGAGATGTGCATTCTAGCCATTTCATTGCCCTTTGTTCTGGATAATCCCACTCCAAGGCGACCTGATGGCCGCTGTCGCGCGCTTCTTTAGCGACGGCCCACAGCGTGGCCGCGC
>JACDGC010000433.1:0-1393 GCA_013815535.1 Ktedonobacterales bacterium | reverse complement strand
CCATTGGCCGCGCAGATGCCCTTGCCGATCATAGCACGCGTCAGGGCCATCATATGCGCTTGCGTGGGGACGCGGCCCTCCACACACGCCAGACAGACCTCTAATGCCGTCTGGGTGCAGGTGCCAGTGTAGGCAACCCCTGTGACGGGGTCCACCGCGAACTCTGAGATGTGCCCCGCGTGGGCCAACAAGGTTTGGGTCATGACTGTTCCTCCCGCAGCATATCCTCCTCTCTACCATCGGTTATCTTGTGTAATAACAATAGGGGGAGGTGCGGGAATCGGTGGGCCAAGTGGCGGGGCCGGGCCTAGGTCACCGTGGTGGCGTGACCAAACTCGGTCAGCAACAGGTCCAGCGCCATGTCGGGTGCCATACGGCTGCGTTTGAGCGCGGCGTCAACATCCAGGCAGGCACGTTGCGCGGCCTCGATCTGGGGCAGGGTGAAGTGACGCGCCTGATTGAGCGTCTTTTCCACCAGAAAGGGGGCCATGCCCACCTTACTGGCGATCTCTGGCGGGCGGGCACCCCGCGCGGCCAGATCCTTCACCTGGGCGAGCACGCGCACCTGCCGCGCGATCATCGCCAGGATCATCAGGGGCTGCTGGCCGTCGCCCAACAGTTCGTGCAGCAGCCGCAGGGCCGGGCCACGCTCACCACGCGCCAACGCATCGGTCAGGTCAAAGACGCGCGCCTCGCGGCTGTCGGGCACCAGCAGTTCCACCACCGCCGCGTCGATGGTGCCACCACGATCCACATACGTTGCCAGCTTGGCGATCTCGTTGGCCAGCAAACGCGGTTGACCGTTGGCGAGGCTCGCCAGCAACCGCACCGCTTCAGGGGTGATGCTGGCCTGCTCGACCTTGGCGCGGCCACTGATCCAGCGTTCCAGCGCGGCCCCCGTCGGCGGCGCGAAAAGGCGCACCTCAGCTCCGGCGACCTCCAGCAGCGGATGCACCTTGGGGAGATCTTCAGCGACAATGATCACCAGCGTGGTGATGGTGGGCAGATGCGCGCCAAGCTCGGCCAGTGCGCCTGCGAACTCCTTGGCCTGGGCGGCGGCAGAGGGCTTTTTCGCGCCACGTTTGCTTTTGGTGCCTGACGCGGCATCAGCCGGGGCCGCTTTGGTGGCGGATTCGCGTTTGGGCTTCGGCAGGCCATCGACCACGACGAGGCGCCCTTCGCTCAAAAATGGGAAGGTTTCGCACGCCTGGCGGATGGCTTCGAGCGAGCCACCCGGGCCATCGAAGCGCTCGACATTGTTGACGAAGCGCGGGTCGTGCAAGAGCTTCGCCAGATATTCACGCGAAGAAAAGTCGTCCTCGCCATGCAGCACAATGAACATTCAGTGGCTCACCGGGCAACGGGGACGTCCCAGGCGTCGACGTCATTGAGG
>JACDGC010000432.1 GCA_013815535.1 Ktedonobacterales bacterium | reverse complement strand
AGCCGGTATCGGTGAGTTCTCAACTGAGCACATATTTCCAGTCAATCCGAGCGCGCACCGCTTCGGCGGCTTGACGGTCACTCAGATTTTCGGCAAACTGCATGACGCTCACCAGCGCAAGCTGCCAGGGATGTAGGGCCGGTTGGCCTTCGGTAGCATGCACGGCAGTGAAGAGGTGATTCGCGTAGATCGTCCCCAGTTCATCCCGCATCTGCAGGTACACATTCCCCGCCGGAAAGGCCGCACGGGCCACGGCAGCGGCGGTTGCGGGAATCGGTAGCAGGTCTGTCGGCGGTAAACTCATCGATTTCATCCCCTCAGGTGGAGTGCCCACAGGTTTTCTTCCTGCCTTGAAGGATATTACCTCAGGTCTTGCTGCCCTCGCCCCTTAGTTTCTCGTTCGCCAACATTATTGGACTTGCGTTAAACATGAATTTTAAGCGAAAAGATCTGATTCATTTCGTCAATCACGGGGAGTGGCAAATATCATGGATATAGAAATTCAGCAACAGCGCGCTGATACTGGGGATGCTGATGGCGGGCGAGTTGCCGCCGATTCCACGCCAAGATAAAGAGCTTGACTGCTGCGCATAAGGCATCCAAGGTGCGCGAAAAGCAGCGCGAGGCGCGGGCTAAGCGCGCTAAATAATGACGTAATTCAGCGTTGCCCGCCTCGACACTGTACGTTTGGGTTTTGTGGGGTAAGCCCTCATGCTGACCGGGAAAATAGACCACTCCCCCGTATCCCGCCCAGGCATCGGAGTAATACTGGTGGGCACTGGGAGCGGCGTTGACCACGGCTTGCAACGTGGCGGTGTCCCGGTCCAGAGCGACACACCACCCTAAGAAGCAGCGCGTCGTGCGATCTACTTGGGTGATGAGGTAGACGCGATTTTTTTTGTCCCAACAAAGGTGTACAACTCATCGAGTTCCGCCACACGGATGGCCGCTTGCGGCGTTGGGGGTAAGGCTGGCACGGCTTGCGCCGCTCCTTTGACCCAGTTGGCGACACTTTGGCGACTCACTCCTAAGATCCGCCCAATGCGTCGCAAATTGATTCCATCAATGTACAGGCGCAGCGCCTGTTGCCGTATATCCTCATCGTAACCATGATGCTTCGGCACTGGCGTATATTTGTGGCCGCAACCGCGACATCCGTAGCGTTGGGTGCCTGAGGTATTGTGACCGACTTTCACTTGGCCTTCGGTCTGGCCACATTGGGTGCATTTCATCTTCCTATTCTATCCCATCACCGCCTTCATTGCCACTCCCGGATTGAGGCTCGCCTTGACACACGCCGATATCCTTAGGGATAGGCAGAATCTCGCTTTGCTCGCTGAAAGGATGGTGTGTGATGGCACCTCAACCAACCTGGCTGGACCTCTATAACTATCGCAAGATCGTGGGTGCGCTCTACCGCAGTTGCCACGACCGCCTGCGGCGCGGCGAGGACGCGGCAACGGTGTGGCAGGCGTTCCGCAACCTGAAAGATGCCCTCTATCGCGGACACCCGCAATCGCCCCTCGCCCCCGAAGATCGCGGCGGCTTCGCTGGGCTGCGCTATTTCGCCTATGACCCCACCTGGCGTGTGCTGGCGACGCTGACCCCCGAACCAACGGAGTCGCAGACTGAGCTACCCGCCAGTGGCGCGCATGCCATGCAGTTTCGCCGCGCCGCACGGGCACGGTTCAGCCGCGATGGCACCGACTTCGATCTGGTGGTGTATTGGATCGATGTCTATGGCGGTGGCTTGTTTTTGCCTTTCCGCGATGGCAGCAACACCACCGAGACGTATGGTGGCGGACGCTATCTCTTCGACACGGTGAAGGGCAGCGACTTCGAGCAGGTGGATGGTGGCAGCGTAGGTGGCTATCTGGGGGGGCGTGTCATCCTTGACTTCAACTATGCCTACAACCCTTCCTGCACCTATGATGCGCGCTGGGTCTGCCCGCTGGCCCCCCCCGAGAATCGCTTGTCAGCGGCTATCCGCGCGGGCGAACTCGCCTTCCATCCCTGAGCACCCGTGCCCTTGACCCTTTCCGAGCACATGTGATGAGCAGGCTAGGCAGATGAGCGCGACCATGCTAGAATGGAACGCGCAGCGGCGCAGCGCCACCGCCCACACGCTCGGAAAGGATCAGTCCGTTGTTGATCACCCCCCGCGATCCCGATCAGCGGCGCGCGCGTCCTTACGCCATCGACTCGCAGCGCTTGCGCGCGACGGTCAAGCGCCAGACGGTGCAGAGTAATCGCTGGCGGTCGATCATCATCGCGGTGGTCGCCATCGGCCTATTTCTGGCGGTGCTGCGCGACCCATTACTGAGCCTCATCACCCAGGTGCCCCCTTCGCCGCGCATCGACCTCAATCTGCGCGACGCCTGGCAGGTGCAATCGGCGGCCAGCGTCAGTGACGATGGCGCGCGCTTTTCGCGCCCCGACTTTCACAGCGGCAAATGGATGAACGCCACGCTGCCCACCAGCGTCATGGGCGCGATGCTGGCCAACCATGCCTTCACACAAGATCCCCTTTTCGGCACGAATCTGCGCACCATCGATGAGTCTCAGTTCACGAATGCGCGATGGTGGTTTCGCCGTGCCTTCGATTTGCCCGTGACGGCGACTGACCGCCATGTGTGGCTGAAACTTGAGGGCTTGAACTATCGCGCCCAAGTGTGGGTCAATGGGGCGCAACTGCGCGACCCCATGCCCAAAAATGCCGCCACCGCCAACCAGATCCAGTTCACCGGCACGTTCCGCACCTATATGGTGGACATCACCAGCGTGGCGCATCGCGGCGGCAGCAACGCCATTGCCATTGGCGTCAACCGGGCCAGCAGCGGCTACCAGGACTTTTCGGTCCACTTCGTGGACTGGAATCCCGACCCGCCCGACATGGATATGGGCATCCTCAATGGCGTTTCCGTCGCCATCACTGGCCCCGTCCGGCTTGATCACCCCTACGTCGTGACGAACAGCCTGAAAGACACCACCGCCAACGTCACCCTCTATGTAGACGCTGTCAACGGCGAGGGCAGCGCGATCAATGGCACACTCAGCGGCACGCTGGCGGGCATCCCCATCACGCAGGCGGTCAAGCTGGCGGCGCATGCCACCCAGACCCTCACCATCGCGCTGACGCTGACGAATCCGCGCCTGTGGTGGCCGTGGCAATATGGCAACCCCGACATGACGCCGCTGGCGCTGCATTTCACCCTGGCGGGCAGCGAACCCAGCGACGATCTGACGACGCAGGTGGGCATCCGCACGGTCACCAGCCACCTCATCACGGTGCCAGGGCGCGACCCCCAGCGCATCTTCACTGTCAATGGCAAAGACATCCTCATCCGTGGCGCGGCCTATAACCCGGACATTTTCTATAATGAAGACCCCACCCGCGAAGAAGCCACGATGCAATACATCCGCGCCATGAACTTGAACGCGATCCGCTTCGAGGGGGTCTTCATGGATGACCACTTCTACGCTCTGGCCGATCGCTATGGCATCCTCACCACCAGCGGCTGGCAATGTTGCAGCGCGTACCAAGAAGAAGGCAGCAATGTGCTGGGCGGCACCGCCATCGAGATCGTCAAAGAAGAGTTGCGTTCGCTGCTCTACCGCTTGCGCGAGCACCCCAGCACCCTTTTTTGGATGAATGGCAGCGACCATGCCCCCCAACCGCAAACCCTGGCGACCTATAATGCCATCGAAAACGACTTGCACTGGACGCCCGCCATCCCTGCGGTCGCCAGCGCGACCGACCGCATGGGCAACAATCAGCCAACGCGCGATCCGCCGAATAACCCGTCAGGCATGAAGATGCGCGGCCCCTATCAATATGTGCCACCGAACTATTGGGAAAACGATAGCGCCAACGGCGCGGCATGGGGCTTCGCCACCGAGATCAGCCCTGGTCCTGCCGTGCCCGTCAGCGATGGGCTCAATCAGTTCCTGCCCGCTGGCAGCCTCTTTGATGGCAACTGGAGCTACCATTCCCCGGCGGGGAGCGACTATCAGACGCTGGGGGTGCTGCAAGGCGTCATCCAGAGCGAATATGGTCGCTGGTCCAATCGCGACACCTTTGCCAGCATGGCCCAGGCCGAGGCGTATGAGGCTGAACGCGCCATGTTCGAGGCTTGGGGGCGCAAGAAATATCACAACGCCACCGGGGTCATCCAATGGATGCTCAACGACGCCTGGCCCGGCATGTATTGGAACCTCTATGACTATTACAT
>JACDGC010000431.1 GCA_013815535.1 Ktedonobacterales bacterium | reverse complement strand
GGGTACAGAGTACGTCTGGGAATTCTGGATGAGGGGTCCGTTTGTTGACCCCTGTAACAGTAAGGCTACGAGTTTGATGGTGCCACTGCCCATTTTGGGGGAAGGGTATTGGACGTCTGAGAAACGAAATTGGATCATCTACGCCTCCCATGAAGACACTATCGCTTTTGGTGGTGATTGGCTCTTGGATGGCATCAAGGAACTATGGCCTACCTGGGCAGAGCATTGTTACGAGAGTTATATGAATCCCGGCCCTGTGGTCAGGTAATTCTCATAAGAGTGTTGGGGGACCATCGCTCAATCTCTTTTTCCCCCATCCTGGCCACCCAACTATGCAGCACCCCTCATCTGTGCGACAATGGGGCACATCGAAGCAATCACTATCACCACACCCTGCCCAGGATGAGGAGAACGCGCCTTATGTTGACCCTTGATGCGACATCCCTGAAGATCGTGCGTGGCGCGGAATGCGATCCAGACAAGTGGACGGCATTGAACGAGACGGCGACCACAGGCTACATCACCCAAACCTGGGAGTGGGGCCAATTGACCCACCTGGGCGAGCAGATGCACCGTGTCGCTGTCGCCGATGCGGCGGGCAACTACGTCGCGCTGCTGCTGATGGTCGAAACCCGCGCCCCTGTCATTGGGCGACCTTACTTATATGCGCCGCGAGGCCCCGTCTGCGACGAGCCCGATTCCCCCGCGCTGCCCCTGCTGCTCAAGGGCGTCGAAGATCTGGCGCGCGAGCGCGGTTGCTTCATGCTGAAAGCCGAACCGCAGGTCGAAGATGGCAATGCGCAGTGGCTGCGGCGGCTGGGGGAACTGCATTTCCGCGAGAATCCTTACGCCACCCATCCGCGCCGTTCGTGGCTGATCGACATTCGCCAGGATGAGAAAGCGATTTTGGGTGAGATGTCTTCATCGTCGCGCTATAACATCAATCGTGGGCTCAAGAAACTGACCATCCGGCAGGGTGTGGGGCCGGAGGATCGTGCCACCTTCTATCGGCTCTATCGCGAGACGGCGGAGCGCGACCACTTCTTCACGCATCCCCAAGCGTTCTATGATGAACTGCTCGATCTCTTCGAGGGCAAAGGGGCCGGGGCGCTCTTCATCGCGGAGTTCGAGGGCACGCCCATCGCCGCGCAGGTCGCGATGCGCTGTGGCAAGACCACCACTTCGATGTATTCCGCCTCATCCAACAGCCATCGCAACCAGCGCCCCAACCATCCCTTGCAATGGACGGCGATCAAGTGGGCACGGGCCCAAGGCTGCGAGATTTATGACTTCCGCGCCATCGCTGAGCGGCTGGAACCCGACGCCGAACTCTATAGCCTCTATACCTATAAAAAAGGGTACGGTGGCTATAGCTATCTCAGTCTTGCCACGCACGATCTGCCCTTCCAGGCCCCCGTCTATTGGGCCTATCGCCAGGCGTTGCGCGTCAAACGCTACCAAGACCACCAGCGCCACCTCAAAGCCATGCGCGCACGCCAAGCTGAAAAGACGGCCACGAAAGGCGACAGCCAGCCAAGCAGTGACGGAGAATAGCCGCCATGTCCAATAACCGTACCATACCCCTCGCCCCAGACATGTCGATGGTTCGCATCCTGAATGGGATGTGGCAGGTGTCGGGTGGCCACGGGCGCATCGACCCGCAGCGGGCGGTGGCTGATATGTTGGCCTACCATGACGCGGGCTTCACGACCTGGGATCTGGCCGACCACTACGGTCCAGCGGAGGATCTGATCGGCGACTTTCGGCGCAAGTTGCTGGCGGAACGTGGCGCGGCAGCGCTCGCTAGCAGCTTGGCCTTCACCAAGTGGGTGCCGATGCCGGGGAACATCACCCGCCGCGATGTCGAGAACGCTGTGCATCGCTCGCGCCGTCGCATGGGGGTGGAGCGGCTGGACCTGTTGCAATTCCACTGGTGGGACTATAACAATCCCGCGTACCTCGATGCGCTCCGCTATCTGGCTGACCTGCGTGACGCGGGGGAGATCCGCCATCTGGCGCTGACGAATTTCGACACCGCGCATCTGCGCACCATCACCGAGGCGGGCATTCGTGTTGTCGCCAATCAGGTGCAATATTCGCTGGTCGATCAGCGGCCAGACGCGTTGTTGGCCCCCTATGGCGTGGCGCATGATATTCGCCTGCTCGCCTATGGCACGCTCATGGGGGGCTTGCTCTCCGAGCGCTACCTGGGTCAGCCCGAGCCATTATCAGCACAGCTTGACACCGCCAGCCTGGGCAAATATAAGCGCATGCTCGACACGTGGGGGGATTGGGCGCTCTTTCAAGACGTGCTGCGGACGCTCAAGGCTGTTGCTGACAAGCACGGCGTCAGCATCGCCAATGTCGCCACCCGTGCCGTGCTGGACCGCCCCGCCGTCGCAGGGGTCATCATCGGCGCGCGTTTGGGCCTCGCCGAGCACCTCGCCGACACCGCCCGCGTCTTTAGCCTGGCGCTAGATGACACAGATCGCGCACAAATCGCCGCCGTCACGGGGCAAGGCCGCGACCTCATGCGTGCCATCGGTGACTGTGGCGACGAGTATCGCCACCGCTGAGGCACCATAGCTGAGCTTGTGTTTTGGCACCATCCGCGCTAGGGTAAGCATGTGGATGTCGCCTCTCGCGGGCGATGACTGGCGCAAATCGCGCTGGCTGAAGTCGTCTCAAGGTTGTGCAAAGGAGCAGATTCATTATGGCTACGAACGATCCCCAAGAAGTGTTCGTCATCGTTTTCCCCGATGTCAATAAAGCCGCAGCGGTGCAGACCGTGCTGCAAGATTTGAATAAGCAAGGCACCATCAAGCTGCACGATTCCGCCACCATCGTCCGCGAACATGGTGGCAAACTCACCATCAAAGACGCGAAGGACTTTGGGACGGGCACCAGCGTCGTGGCTGGCTCGCTCTTGGGTGGTTTGGCGGGCGTGCTGTCGGGGGGCCACGCGCTGCGTGACGCCGCCATTGGCGCGGTGGGCGGCTTTGCGGCGGGCAAGGTCATTGACCTCGGTTTCAAAGATGACTACCTCAAAGACATCGCCGACCAGTTGCAAAATGGTAGCTCGGCCATCGTCGCTGCGGTCACCTTCATTGATGAGCCCAAAGCCATCACGATCCTCGATCAGTTTTCGGGAGGCAAGTTGTTGCGCCACACGCTGGCCCCAAACGTCGCCAGCGACCTTGCTCGCGTCGTCCAAGACTGAGCAAGCCGCCAACACGGAGCGGCGCGGAGATGGACGTCATCCGCGCCGCTCCGCCATTTCCGTCCATCTCCACGAAATCTCCTATCATTCGCCGCGCTATCTTGCCGATTGCTACAATCAGGATAAGAGTTTCGTGAATGAGGTGGGCGATGGCGCGGCGTGTGTGGCGGCTTTTCTTGTGGATGTCTACCCTGGGCATCGTCGGCTTCTATCTGCGGCAAATCTGGGAGGCTGGGCTGGGGCAGCGGCGCATGCGCAGTGACGGGCGTGGCGCGACGTTCCCACTGGCCACCGCCCAGCCACACGTCACCATCATCGTGCCCGCCCGCAACGAGGCGCGCAATATTCGCCGCTGTGTCGCGTCACTGCTGGGGCAGGCCTACCCCCATTTCGATGTCGTGGTGGTGGATGATGGTTCGACCGATGCCACCCCGGCGATTCTGGCCGAGATGCAGCGGGGGCCTGGTGGGGCACGGCTCCAGGTGGTGCCTGCTGGCTCTTTGCCCGCAGGGTGGGCGGGCAAGCCCCATGCGATGGCGGTGGGCGCGGCGCATGCCCGTGGCACATGGCTTCTTTTCACCGATGCTGACACGTTGCATCGTCCAGATGCGCTGACGTGGGCCATGCGCGAAGCAACCGCGCGTCATGCCGATCTCTTTTCCCTCGTCTCGCAGATGGAATATCCCGACATCTCCAGCCATATCGTTCTGCCCGTTGTCCTCATGGGCATCACGGCGCAGTATCCCCCCGCACAGGTGTTGAATCCCACCCGTGCGGCAGCCATTGCCAATGGCCAGTTTCTGCTGATTCGCCGCGAGGCGTATAACGCGACCGGGGGGTATGCTGGCGCGGCCCTGCGTGCCAGCGTGGTGGATGACCGCGATCTGGCGGCGGCGGTGAAGCAGCGCGGTGGACGCGTGGTGGTGCTGAACGGTGCCAATTATGTCAGCGTCTGCATGTATCGCTCTGCCCGTGAACAATGGCGCGGCTGGAGCAAGAACGCCTACACGGGCAGCCGTGGTGGCCC
>JACDGC010000430.1:3954-4252 GCA_013815535.1 Ktedonobacterales bacterium | reverse complement strand
GGTACGACCATGCACGCCCTTCGTGCCGATATCCGCTTTGCACCTTACATAATCAACGACATCTCAAATACATGTCACGGCGCCTCGACCGCCTTATCCTCGGCTTGCTCTTAATGGCTGGCTTTCCAAGAACAGGCAGGCGCGTTGCCAAGCGGTTTAGATACTTGCGTACAGGCAAAGCTGCTTTCATGCCGCGAAAACTCATCGACAAAACTTCCCTTTTCCCCCTTTTGAAACAAGCAGGGGATTGCTTGCATTCTTGGTACACGACGGTATTTGGTGCATGACTGTATATAAG
>JACDGC010000430.1:0-3944 GCA_013815535.1 Ktedonobacterales bacterium | reverse complement strand
GAATATAAGTAACCAAGAAGGTGATGGCTTCTCTCGTGCATGCAAGGGCGAGAAGCCCGACGGCAGAGTGTCTGTGGATGATGCTCACGTCATGACCTTCAACCTGAAAGGAAATTGTTATGAACCTCCCCACACTTTTCCCCGTGAAGCCTGCGGGCAGGATTGGAGTCTTACTCCTCGCTTTATGGGCGCTCACCCTCTTCGGTCAGCCTGCCGTATCTGCGTCATCCGTCAGTAGGCACAAGGCGACGCCAAAACCCACCATTGTGCTCGTGCATGGCGCGTTTGCCGATGCCTCGAGTTGGGATGGTGAGATCATGCGCTTGCAACAGGCAGGCTACACGGTCTATGCCCCCCCCAATCCCTTACGTGGCGTCAGTTATGATTCCGGTGTCATTCGCAACTTTCTCAAGACCATCAAAGGACCGATCATTCTGGTAGGTCATTCCTATGCTGGGATGGTCATTTCCAACGCTGCCACCGGGAACAGCCAGGTGAAGGCCCTCGTCTTTGTCGATGCCTTCATCCCTGAGCGAGGAGAAACCGCGAATCAACTTTCGAATGCACGTCCCGGTTCCTGCTTGGGCGGAGGCGGCGACCCTCATAAAGTCTTCACCTTTGTCACCGTTCCTGGTGCCCCAAAAGGCGATTACGATCTGTATTTGAAATCTCAGGCAGATGCCCCCTATCCTGGCGTAGCCAAATGCTTCGCGAACGACCTCTCCCCACGCCAAGCGGCGGTGGTACTCGCAACACAGCGCCCGGCTGCAATGCTGGCCTTTTCGGAACCCAGCGGTGTGCCAGCCTGGAAGACCATCCCTTCCTGGGCGATTTTTGGGACGCAGGATCACCCCATTCCCCCAGCCGAACTGCTCTTCATGGCACAGCGTGCCCATGCCCATATCGTGCCGATCAATGCTTCCCATCTGGGATTGATCTCGCATCCGCAAGCGGTCACGAATCTTATTCTTAAAGCTGCCACTGCGACCCGCTGAAGGCACTATCAGAAACAGAAACGGGGATGGACATGGACATGCCCTAACCTAGTACGAGAGCGAGGGGGAGAGGGATGAAAGCGTAAAGGAGATCGAGGAGCGCGTGATCCGAAGTTGGCGACCAATTGCCTCCTTTTATTGGGTTCACTCGCTCGCCGTCAAGCGGCAGGCCTTCGCTCACAGATCTGCGGCGTTGCCCCAGACCCCATGCCGCTTTGGCGCCATACCACCAGGTGGAGCATCCCCCGTTTGCATTACATGGGGCTACGGTGCTCCGGCCCAGCAAGCTCCGCTCGGCTATGCGCGAAGCTACGACACAACGTCACAGAGGTCAAATGAGACTTGACTTTCCCTCTAGGATATGTTAGCATCCTAATATTAGGATGCTAACATATCCTAGAGGAGTAGCAATGCCTGATCCCTCAGCCAGTTATCTCTTGGGCCGACTCGTCTTTGCCCTCGACCGCGCTGCGGACCACCTGCTGCAAGATGCCCTCGGCCTCTCCTACAAGCGATTCTTGTTCCTCACGGTGCTGGAACATACCGGCACCGTCACCCAGCATGAATTAGCGGTGGCCTTGGGATATAGCGATCCCTCCGTCAGTACCATGCTCGTAGAACTGGGCAAAGAAGGCTTGCTTCACATCGCTCCGAGCCCCGAACATGGTCGCAAGCATTTCGTGATGATCACGGAACGTGGTCAGACCCTTGTCGCTCAAGGACGCGAGATTTTGGATCAGCAGTTCGATGCATTAGCCACAAGCGCTGGTGTGGATACCCAGCAGTTGAGCGAAGCAGCAGAGCGGCTGTTTCTCGCCTTGAAACACAAAACAACCGACAAGGAGTGCCCCCCATGACGGCCATCCTTCAGCAACCTTCCTTAACTCCCCAGAGCATCTCAACCAGTGACGGGGCACAGATTGCATATTACACGATAGGAACGGGACCAGGCATCCTCGTGATCCCTGGTGCCTTGGCTGATGCCGCAACGTATGAGCGCTTCGCCCAGGCATTGGCTGATCAGTTCACGGTTCACCTGCTGGAACGCCGTGGGCGCCCACCCAGTAGCCCACAAGGGGCCAATTATAGCATGGCAACGGAATGTGCTGATGTACAAGCGGTGTTAATGGCAACCAAGACCTCATTGGTCGTGGGACATAGTTATGGTGGACTCATCGCTTTAGAGGCGGCTCGCAATAATCCACACATCACCAAAGTGGCGGTATATGAACCAGGGGTTTCGATTGATGGAGCCATCTCCATGAAATGGATGCCTGCATTCGAGCAATTGCTCGAAGCAGGGCGCCCAATGGATGCGTTTGTTCGCTTTTCGTTAGCAACCGGTCCCAACCGTGGGCGGACACTCCCACCGTGGTTGATGAAGGTGATGCTGCAACGGTTCATTCCCGCCAATGAAAAACAACGGATGTTACGCCTACTTCCAGAATGTTTGTGTGAACATCAGGAAGTAGCCCGCTTGGATAACCACTACCAACACTATCAGGAAATCACTGCGGCAGTCTTACTGATGTATGGGGGTAAGACCGGATCACATTGGGTGGATCTTGCCATGCAGCGCCTGCCAACCGTTCTCGCGCATTCAGCAACTCATGCCTTTCCGAAACTCGATCATTTCGGGATCGATAAAAATGGGCCAGAAGAGGTCGCGGCAGTTGTCTCGACGTTCTTCACCCAGGAGATGTTGGGAAGAAGCTAAGTTTGTGAGGGAAGAAGGAGCGGTGCACGTTACTGATGCACCGCTCCTTCTTCCCTCAGCGCTCGTTTCTTCGTCGAGAGGGAAGCGATAGCTTCAGCGAGCAACGCCGTCTTGCCTTAGGCCGCGTCAAGACATCGGCGAGGATATCCGCGAGCGCCGTATCCTTTCCATCGCCACGGGGTACATCGACTGCAGCAAGCTATCCAGCGTGCAGCAATCGGTGATACCTGGAATGGGAAGTGGAACCTGCTTTTCACGAATGTGATAGGTGGTCCCATGCATCCTAGCTCGCTCGTCCACCACCATTTCGATCCCCTATTGAAACGGGCGGGTTTACCGGATATTCGCTTCCACGACTTGCGGCACACTTTCGCTACCTTGCTTCTTGAACGTGGCGTGCATATCAAGGCGGTGTCTGAGTTGCTAGGGCATAGCTCGGTGAGCATCACGCTCTCGCTTTACTCGCATGCGACACCTGCTATGCACTATACGGCCTCGGTGGTGATGGATAAGGTGCTACGCGGGGAGATTAATCCGCTTGCTTTGCCAGAGGGGATGAAGTAGAGCAAGCGGAGATGTGAATAGGAAGGGAACGGAAATTCAGATTATTTTGATATGTATTCTGAGTTTCCTTCCTTTCCTTCCAATTTCCTCATCCTGGAAAAGTTATTATCGATCCCCTGCTGATTCGTGGAGTTGATCGGCAATACGAAGTAACACTAGAGTAACAATGCGTTGAATCAATTCAGCATTAGTGCTACTCCGAAGATCTAGGATCTCGGCTTGTAATGCGTCAATAGCATGCCCATGTGCATTGATATCACCTTCATAGCGCGCTACTTGGCCAGTGATACGTTGCTCGGCTGTGATGATATCATTGCGGATTGCACGAGCCTCGGTGGCAAGTGCAGAGATGAAATTCTTATCAGCCAGTGCCTCGCGAATCGTTTCCGAGAAGTTGTGAATCACATCCATTGGAAGATCGATGCGTGTTTGCCGAATAGTTTGCTCTGCCTTGCTGAGACGTTGAGCGAGTTCACCGAACTGTTTTTGCAAGGGATCAATGGTTTCGACCTTGGTGGTGAGTTCGGTGATGGGACTGGCCGTTACCTCGATGATATGGTTCTCAAGACGCTTTGAATTCAAGAAGTCATTTAGTCGCTGAGTGACATACTTACGAATCTCATCGACAATCGGTGAGGCGGCAGCTACTTCCTGTCCTGGTGTGGTAC
>JACDGC010000429.1 GCA_013815535.1 Ktedonobacterales bacterium | reverse complement strand
GCACCAAATGGCCCCACCCAACCCTCGCTCTCACCCGGAAAGGACGATGCGCCGCATGCAACCGAACCAACGCCCCCCCATCTACACCCCGCGTGGCATTCAAGACGCCGCCAAGGACAACAACGCCTCTGAGGCCTCGCGGCGTCGGCGCATCCGCACGCCCGCCTTGGTGATCTTGCTGGGCAGCACGCCCGCCATCGCTGGCCTCGAACTGTGCCAGCAACTGCTCGCCCACAATGACCTGGACCGCCGCCGCGTTGCCCTGGTCTACATCGACACCGATGCCGTGCCGAACGAGGTGCAGGCCTTCCGCCAGCGCCACAAGGGCATGTTCAACGAGGTCGATCAACCCATCAGCGTGCCCTCCGGCGTGCAATATGCCTCCATGCCCGATGATGCCATGCACACCTTCATCGCCAACCGCATCCCCAAGTATTTCGCCAGCGGCGCGGGTGGCATCCGCAACAATGGCCACGTCGCCGCTGCCTTCAACTTCCAGCGCATCCAGCAAGCGATCAAAGAGGGCATCGACAAGATCGCCTTCCTCGGCACCAGCGGCGATGAAGAGCGCGTCTTCGAGATGCAAGCCAACATCGTCACCTTCCTGGGCGGCGGCACCGGCAGCGGCATCATCGGCGATGTCGCCACGATGGTGCGGCAGGAATTGGAGGATCGCGGCTACTTCCAGCGCGTCAACCTCTTCTGCATGCTCCCCGAATCGATCAAGGGTGCTGTGCAAAATGACATCAGTTGGCGCAACAGCAACGCCACCGCGACCCTGCTGGAATTGATGGCGCTCTCCGTCGTCACCCGCGAAAAAGTCTTTGCCGAGCAGCGTGCCGGGGTCAATGCTGCGCGCACCTATCGCAAGAAATTGCTGCACGAGACCTTCGAGCTTGGCGACCAAAACGCCGTCGCCAACGAGATCTACCTCATCGGCAACACCCACGTCGGCTCGGCCAAAGACAGCGCCCGCATCGTCGGCCTGGACCTCTACCAGCGCATCGTGGATGGCTCCGGCGTCGGCGAGATGGAGCATTCCAAGTGGGTGGATCGCCGCGTGCTGGCCGACCACGATGATCGCGGCCTGGCCCTCGTCTTCGGCACGACCTGCCCGCTGGAGGCGCGCTTCCCCGTCCGCGAGACGGCGCTGGCCTTCGCGCAGATCTCCGCCGCCGCGCTGCTGCCCTATCTGGTGCCGACTTCCGCGCCCGTCGCTGAGGTGCCCACCAACGAGATGACCCGCGCCTGGGGCGACCACTGGGCGCTGGCAGGCAAGCTGGTGGACCGCACCACCAACGCCGCTGAGGACAAATACGCCGTGCAGATGCCCGTCATCTTCAACCCCGGCGTCTTCGCCTACCCCACCGACCAGACGTTGGAGATTCGCCACCAGGAATATCGCGATGCCATGGCCGACTTCTACCAACGGCTCGACACCGCCATCAAAGCCTTCAAGTACGACGAAGAGAAGCGCATCGACACCACCCCCCCCGCATCCGCGAATGACGGCAGCACCACCGTCATCGGGCGGCGCTACAGCCACCTGCTGGGCTTGGAGCAAGAGTACGAATATGTGCTGCGCGAACTCGAAAACGAAGACGAGATCGACGCGCCGCGCGAATATGACGAAAACAGCCTGCATGGTCTGAAGCAAGACCTCACCCGCCGCGACGGCTGGGGCGGCATCCCCCTGCCCGGCGAGCCGCCGGAGTTCATGACGCGCCCGCGCACCCAGCGCCGCACGGATGCCCTGCTGCAAGCCTTCAATTACAACATCGGCAACGTCCCCCGCTTCGAGCGCCGCAAGCAACTCAAAGACGTGCTGCGCCAACTCATCCAGCAGGTGCAAGACGTGATGAGCCGCGAAAAGGGCTGGTTCGACGGCGAAGAGCTGAACCGCACCATCGCGCAATACGCCATGGATGGTCGCCAGAGCCTCGCCTGGCAGGGCAAGCTGGATTCACGGCACGCCCACCAGTTCCACGTCTTCGACATCCCCGAACTGGGTGACCGCGTGGGCCAGCGCAACCTGGCCATTGAGCGCATCTACTGGGCCACCACCATCAAGAGCGGCCATGAAGTCTCCACCAACCACGTCGCCATCGACGAGTTCAACGATGCCACACGTGACTACTACATCCAGCAGTTCCGCCAATATCTGCACGATGTCAACCAGACCGACACGGTGCAAACGCGCAGCCGCGAGATCACGGCGGCGGATCTCGAAGCCTACGGACGCCAGCGCCTGCCCGCCCGCGTCGTGGATTTCTTCACCCGTGAATACACCAATGAGCTGATGAAGCACAACCTCTTCAGCCTGATCGAGATCGGCCTGGGCACCAGCAACTTCGAGCCGATCAGCGGCGTCTTCCTCACCCATCTGGGCCGCATGCGCCAACTGATGGGCGAAATGATCGTGCAAGAAGAATCGCTCTACCGTGGTGGCCCCGCTGGCCTGATGCAGACCCTCTATCTGGGCATCAACTGCGAGGACGGCGCACCCGACCGCCAGATCATCGATCAAGCCATTGACCGCATGGGACCGATGACACGCCGCAACATCAGCCCGACCTTCAACCAACTGCACGACCCGCACCGTCTGCAACTGGTCTATGGGTTGCACGGCGTCAGCCTCTCCACCATCCGGGCCTTTTACCGCGACAGCCAGAGCATGATGGCCGACTACCTCTTCCACGAAGGCGCGTGGATGGGCGAAGACATGCACCTGAGCGGCGCGAACTGGGCGGGCTATCCGCGCAACTGGCCCCAGTATGGCCAGAAGGGCATGCCCGTCCACAACAGCGGCGAGATGGAGCAACTCGTCACAGACCCCACCGCCATGCACTACCAGGGGCCGCACAGCAGCTATGGGGCCAGCCTGCTGGGCCGCGTCATCCGCGAGGAACAGGACCCCATGAACCCCAGCACCAACGGCAACGGAAATGGCAACGGTGCGTATCCGCCGCCTGCGCCGCGTGGTGGCACCCCTGGCTATCAACCGCCCGATCCGCGCTATAATGGCGGCTTCGGACCAAACGATCCACCGAACGGCGGCACGTCGTATAATCCGGGGAGAGATCCTCGTCAGGGGTTTTGATGGAAGCGGGGTGGCCCCCATCCCCCGACCCCCTTCCCATCTGCGGATGCAGCGGGGCAGGGTGCACGGTTCCCGTAGTATGCCAGGTTGGGGCCACCCCCTCAGCAGGAAGGACACGCAAATGGAATCCGCCATTCCGATGCACTTTCGTCCGACGATCATCATCTTCGCCGATGAGGGCGCGTCCATGGGCGCAGCGGTGGCGCGCGACCGCAACGGCAACACCGTCAAGTCAACCTATGACCATTTCTGCGACCTCTGCGCTGGGCTCGATCCCGCGCTGTGGCCAGGGATCGGCCTGTTGCGTGCCTATGCGGGCGACACCGCCGAGGTGCTGCCCCTGGCCACCACGCTGGCCGGGGGTGGGGTGGGCTATCTGCCCCCCGAAGCGCCGCAGGGGCCGGGCGACCTCGCCGCGCTCTTTCGCTTCGCCCTCGCCAGCGTGCAACACGAAGGCGTCTATCAAGACATCGCCTATGCCGACCACGAAGCCCCATCGCCCCTCGCCCAAATCTTCATCGTGGGCAGCGCGGCATCTGACCTGCCCAGCCGCGTCGCGGACATCATCAACCATGGCATCGACTTTTACCAATTCAAGCCGACCGTCAGCTTCGTGCTGGTGAATGTGCCCTACTACCATAGCGACCCAGCCAATTTCACCAGGCCGCACCCCGATTGGGTGGCTGATCTGGTGCCCCAAAATGGAGAATTGCCCCCCGTCAACTTCTGCTATATGTTCGAGGAAGTCACCGACCGTGGCACCTTCATCGACGCCAATACCGTGCATTATGTCGTTGCCGAAGCGCTCTTTGGTTTCGTTGGCACCGCCTCGCTCAATGCCGAGATCTTCCGTCACACGCAAGAGACGCACACGCGTGTGCCCAACCCCGACGCCCGCATCGGCAGCGTCGCCCCAGCGCTGATCCGCTTTCCCCGCACCGCCGCCACGGACTATTGCGCCGCCCGTTTGGGGGCCGATGTCCTGCGCGAGTGGGCCAGCGAGATTCACGTGCGTGAATTGCCCCAGACCGAGGCGCAAGATCTGCGGGTGCGTGCGCAGCAATCCGCTGACGACCTGACCGAATTGCTGCGCGACCGCGTGCGCCGCCCCGGCACCGAGCGGCAGGGCGGCACGCACCTCTGGCCCGACCTCACCCCCCTCAAAGC
>JACDGC010000428.1 GCA_013815535.1 Ktedonobacterales bacterium | reverse complement strand
GACATACACATGGGAGGTCGATTGCTCACCAGCGGGGATATCCGCCGGGGCCGCACCCGTCACGACGAACTGGATATTCATCAGACCACGCACACCCAGCGCATGAGCCATGCGCGTCGTATAATCGACCAAGGTCGCCACCTCGGCGGCGCTGAGGTCGAGCGCGGGATACATGGCATAACTGTCGCCCGAGTGCACCCCCGCACGCTCGATATGCTGCATGATGCCCGGGATCAGCACCTGCTCACCATCGCAGATGGCATCCACCTCCACCTCGCGGCCCGTCAGATAGCGATCGATCAGCAAGGGATGGTCGCCGTGTTCTTCCAAGGCCCGCTCGGTGTAGCGCCGCAGCGACTCCGGGTTGCGCACGATCTCCATCGCGCGGCCACCCAGCACGAAGGAGGGGCGCACCATCACGGGGAAGCCGATGGCATCCGCCGCGCGCAACGCCTGGGCGACGGTGCGGATGGCCGCGCCTTTGGGCCGCGGGATGCCCAACGATTCCATCATGGCGTCGAAACGTTCCCGATCCTCAGCGAGGTCGATCATGTCTGGCGATGTGCCCAACACTGGGGCAGCCCGTTGGGCGAGTTGCCCTGCCAGATTGATCGCCGTCTGCCCGCCAAACTGCACAATGGAGGGTGGTAAGTTACTTTCACTTGTTTCATCTCCTTCGTAGGCTTGCGTGTTTTCGTCCTCGGCTCCCGCTGTAGCCTCATTTTCGAGGATGGCCAGCACGCTCTCGGCATCCAGCGGCTCGAAATAGAGCCGATCAGACATATCGAAATCCGTGCTGACCGTTTCGGGGTTGGAATTGACCATGATGCTGGCCACGCCCGCCTCGCGCAGTGCCGTGGCTGAGCGCACGCTGCAATAGTCGAACTCGATGCCCTGGCCGATGCGGATTGGGCCAGAACCGATCACGACCGCCTTGGGCGTGGGCAGCGCGGGGGCCTCGTTCTCTAATTCGTAGCTGCTATAGTAGTAGGGCGTCGCGGCAGCGAACTCGCCCGCACAGGTATCGACCATCTTATACACGGGACGCATCCCCAGCGATTTGCGCAGGGCACGGATGTTTGGTTCGGTCTGCCCAACGGCGACGGCGATCTGCGCGTCACTGAAGCCCATGCGTTTCGCCCAGCCCAGCAGCCAGGGTGGGAGGTCGTCCTTGGCGGCGGTGAGACTGGCCTCCATCTGGATGATGCGGCGGATTTTGTGCAGGAACCAATGGTCAATGCCTGTCTCGGTGTGCAGGGCTTCGAGCGCCTCATCCGAGCTATCTTCGCGCAGCGTGCCAAACAATCGCCACAACCGCGCATCGGTCGGCTGGATGATGCTGCCGTGATGCTCGATGGGGGGCTGGCCCACCTGGACAGCGCGCCGGATGCCCGACGCGGCAAAAGGATCGGCCACCTGCCCCGGCGTCAGATTCAGTGGCAGGCCAAAGCGGTTGGCTTCAGGCTTGATCTCCAGCGAGCGCATCGCTTTTTGCAGCGCCGCCTCGAAGGTGCGGTCGATGGCCATCACCTCGCCCGTCGCCTTCATTTGCGTGCCCAAGGTGCGATCCGCGCCGGGGAACTTGTCGAAGGGCCAGCGCGGAATCTTGACGACGACGTAGTCCAGGGCTGGCTCGAAGGCAGCGCTGGTGCGGCCTGTGACGGCGTTGGTGATCTCGTGCAGCCGATAGCCCAGCGCGACCTTGGTGGCGACGCGCGCGATGGGGTAGCCCGTCGCCTTGCTCGCCAGCGCGGAGGAACGGCTGACGCGCGGATTCACCTCGATGACGTAGTATTGCTCGGACTTCGGGTCCAGCGCGAACTGCACATTGCAGCCGCCCTCCACCCCCAGCGCGCGAATGATGTGGATGGCCGCGCCGCGCAGCATCTGATATTCGCGGTCGGTGAGCGTCTGGCTGGGGGCGACGACGATGCTATCCCCGGTGTGGATGCCGAGGGGGTCCAGGTTTTCCATATTACAGACGGTGATGCAGGTGTCGCCCGCGTCGCGGATGACCTCGTATTCCAGTTCCTTCCAGCCGCGCAGATATTGCTCGACCAGCACCTGATGGATGGGACTGGCGGTTAGACCACGCACGGTGATCTCGCGCAGTTCCTCCAGCGACCAGGCGACGCCCCCGCCGCTGCCGCCCAGCGTGTAGGCTGGGCGAATCACCAGCGGCAGGCCGATCTCGCGCTCGAAGGCCAGCGCGTCATCCAGCGTCTCGACGGTGCGGCTGGGTGGCACGGGTTCGCCGATGCTGATGAGCAATTGCTTGAAGGCTTCGCGGTCCTCAGCAGTCTGAATAGCTGTGACGGGCGTGCCCAACAAGCGGGTATTGTAGCGTTCCAGCACGCCCGCTTCGGAGAGCTTCACCGAAAGATTCAGCCCCGTCTGACCACCGAGGGTGCCCAGCACGCCATCAGGCCGCTCACGCGCGATGATGCGCGCGATGACGTCCACCGTCAACGGCTCGATGTAGGTGACATCGGCCACGCCTTCATCCGTCATGATCGTCGCCGGATTCGAGTTGATCAGCACCGAGGTGACGCCCTCTTCACGCAGCGCCTTGCACGCCTGAGTGCCCGCGTAATCAAACTCCGCTGCTTGCCCGATGACAATCGGCCCAGAGCCGATCAGCAGCACTTTCTGGATGGCCTCATTGCGTGGCATGGTCGCTCTCCTCGGGGCCTTGCCCCTGCACGATGCGCGCGAAATGGTCAAAGAGTTGGCGGTTATCGCGCGGACCAGGGGCCGCTTCGGGGTGATATTGCACCGAGAAGATGGGCAACGATGTGTGGCGCAATCCCTCCACCGAGCCATCCGAGATGTTGCGGTGGCTGACCCGGAAGCCGCTGTCGGCGGGCAGCGAGTCGGCATCGACCTGGAAGTTGTGGTTCTGCGACGTGATGGTGACTTCGCCAGAATCCAGATCCATCACCGGGTGATTGCAGCCATGGTGGCCAAACGGCAGCCGACTGGTGCGCGCGCCTGCCGCCAGCCCCACGATTTGGTGCCCCAGGCAGATGCCCATCAGCGGAATCTGGCGCACCATGATCTCACGGGTGAGCGCGATCAGGTGCGTCACCGTTTCGGGGTCGCCGGGACCATTCGAGAGCAGCACGCCATCCGGTTGCAGCGCCAACAATTGCGCCAGGCTGATGTCATGCGGTGCCAGCGTCACCCCCAAGCCACGCTCCGACAAGCAAGACGCGATGTTTTGTTTATACCCCGTGTCGATCAGGACGATGCGTTTGAGGGCTGGCCCCGTATCGTTTGAGGCGCCATTCCGCCCCCCCGCAAATTTTCTCCCCACGTGCGGCGTCAGATCCATGATCTCCGAGACAGAGACTTCATCGACCACATCCAGATCGGTGACAGTGCGGACGGCACGGGCGGCGGCAGTGAGCGCCTCGCGGTCGAGGGGCGCGCCATCAGGAACCAGCCGCGCGATGGCGCGTTGCGTGCCATGGTCGCGCAAATGGCGGGTGAGCGCCCGCGTATCCAGTTCAGCGATGCCAGGGATGCCATTCTCGGTCAAGAAATGATCGAGGGAATCCGTTGCGCGCCAATTCGAGAATTCGTCGCAATAGTCACGCACCAGCAGCACCGAGAGCCAGGGGCGGCGCGATTCTTCCGCGACACGGGCCACGCCATAATTGCCGATGATGGGATAGGTCATCACGACCATCTGCCCGCGATAGGAGGGGTCGGTGCAGACCTCTTGATAGCCCGTCATGGCGGTGGTGAAGACGACCTCACCCCGCCGACCCTCGCCAGCCAAGGCGCTCACCGCGCCAAAGGAGCGGCCCTCGAAGATCGCACCATCCGCCAGCGCCAGCACCACCCGTTGCGATGTCAATTCCATATATGTACCTGTTGTCTTCATCGTTGGTAGACCACCTGACCCGCATTGATGGTCAACTGCACCTGCCCGCGTAGCTCGGTCCCAGCCAGCGGCGTGTTGCGCCCCTGTGACGCAAATTCAAGAGGATCGACGGTCCAGCGGGCCTGGGGATCAAAGACCACGATGTCGGCGCGGCTGCCCACGCTGAGCGTGCCTGCCGCCAGCGCGAAGGCCCGCGCTGGCCCAACCGTCAGCGCCGCGATGAGCCGCTCCATGGGGACGTGCCCGGCATGCACCAGCGCCAGCAATGCGCCCAGGGCCGTCTCTAGCCCAGCGATGCCAAAGGCGGCTTCGTCATAGCAACAATCTTTTTCCACAGCGGAATGGGGAGCGTGATCGGTGGCGATGGCATCGATGGTGCCATCC
>JACDGC010000427.1 GCA_013815535.1 Ktedonobacterales bacterium | reverse complement strand
GCTCTGGTCATTCGCCTCGCGCCGCGCTAAAAAACACGGCAGGGGTGGGTGCGCGCAGCACGGCAAGGTCGCTGCGTGGCACCCACCCGCAACGAGCAGGAGCGGTCATGCGCGCTGCCCTCGTGGATAAGAAGCCACGGAATGCCGCAAAAGGATCGCTTTCCCCCAAAAGCCAGCACGCACCAGTGGCACCCCACACTCGGCAGACTGAAGCCACATGCACAGATGCTAGCCCGTGGTACTATAAAAAGTGAAGTGTCTTGCGACACCCGAACACCTGCAACCAACAGAGGGAGAACCATGAGCAACGCTGAGTTCAACAATTTCAACGAGCAAATCATCGCGGAGTTTCGCGCGAACGGTGGCAAGGTCGGTGGCCAGTTTGCGGGCGGCAATATGCTGCTGTTGACGACCACTGGCGCAAAAAGTGGGCAGCCACGCACCTCGCCGTTGGCCTATTCGCGCGACGGCGACCGCATCATCATCATCGCTTCCAAGGGGGGCGCGCCGACCAACCCCGATTGGTACTATAACTTGGTAGCCCATCCCACCGTCACGCTGGAAGTGGGCACCGAGAAGTTTGAAGCGGAGGCAAGCGTGGCCGAAGGCGAAGAGCGCGACCGCATCTTCGCGCAGGTCGTCGCGCAGATGCCCGGCTTCGGGGAATATCAGCGCAACACCACGCGCCAGATCCCCGTCGTCATTCTCACCCGCACCACGGCGGCCTAAAGTTCCAGGCGCACAGTGCCGAATAGTGAACCAGAGAACCGGGAAGGAGCCCCAAGACAAACGTCTGTGGAGGTCCCTCCTCAATGGCTCATGGCACATTCGCCACCGTACTCGGGTGCATCGACGGGCGCGCCAGCATCCCCACCATGCTCTTTGTGAAAAATCATCTCGGGGTCGACTTCGTCGATTACATTTCTGAGCCTGGCCCCGACAAAGCTTACCTACACGGCACCCCCGAGGCGATCGCCGAGATGCAGCGAAAGCTCAACGTTTCGCTGATGGCGCATCATTCGGGGGCCATCGCCGTCGTCGCGCACCATGACTGCGCGGGCAACCCCGTCAGCCGTGCCGAGCATCTGGCTGCCGTGCGCGCGTGCGCCACCACCCTGGCGCGCTGGCAGCCGACAGTGCGGGTCTTGGGTCTGTGGGTCAATGAAGACTGGCAAGTGGATCTCATCTGCGACACCGCCCAGGCCCTCGAACGCGTCGCCTAGCGCTTCACGGCTCTCGCACCATGCTATAACGGGGGATGGAGGCATGCCATCCCCCTGACCTCACCCACAGCGCATATAAAATCCATACATGACTTTCACAGATTTGCACCCCCACGCCGCACTTGACAATATCGTGGAGTGATGTGCTATAATGATCGGGTGTGCAGTCCGGCAAGGGCTCACCCACTTCTCCTCTTGCTATTTCAAATTGGCGAATCGCCATGAAAGGGGGCCGCGAATGCCGTGTGCCGACGCACGATGCGCATCTGACCGCATGAACTTACACCAACAATTGCGAAGTTGGCACTTCATTCGACGGTCGCCTCGCACCATCTCTGCGACGCACCAGAGTGGTATGGCCAGTAAACACGCCCCCCTAAGATATCCCCCGGAACGATGGTTCCCCTTATCCAGCGCGTGTTGAAGGTCTTTTTGACCGCCACGGCTGGCTTCTGATTTTTCGATTTTTGCAGCATGGCTGTGTGCTGCCCTCACTTGGTTTACTGATGGAACGCGATGAGCGCCGCTACGATGGCGACGACCCTATGCGCCTTAGTAAGCAAGCATGATGAGAGAGTTGAGTCGCGTCCGCCCCAGCGCGGAACGGCGGATATGTCTTCTTTCTGCTCGTACTCAGCGGCGCGGATCGCTCGCTGGCGACCGACGATGACGAATATCACCCCACGTTGACTCGTTCGTTTTGGGTAAAATGTCACCATGTGCGCGCGTCATTGGCTCTGACGCCGCCCCTCCACCACGATTCGCCCACGCGAGGCGCAGCGCCGACCGAGGCATTTCGCGGCACCACAGAAAAGCAGAATGGCATCCTCAGAAAGGGACAACAGCGTGGAAGGGTTATCAACCATCCTGGCAGCAGTGCGGCAGCACGGCGCGGATGTGAAGGCGTACCGCGATCTGGGAGCGATTGTGGCACGGCTACATCCCAACGGTGAACTGCTCATCTTCAACTACACTGCTGTTGCGACCTTCCGACGCGACTGGACCCCTGTGGAGCGCATTTGCCGGGGCCTGATCATCCATTGGCCGACGGCCTCGGTGGTCGCCTTGCCCTTCCCAAAGTTTTTCAATCTGAACGAGCAGCCCGAAACGCGCCTGGAAGCCTTACCCACTGGCCCAGTTGAAGTGACCGCCAAGCTCGACGGTTCACTGGGCATCACCTTTTGGGAGGGCACGCGCTTCGCGGTGGCGACGCGGGGCAGCTTCACGGGGGTGCAGGCTGAGTGGGCCACGGCGCGCCTACATGCTGCGCATCTGGTGGCGGACCTCCCACGCGATGTGACCTTGCTTTTTGAGATCATCTATCCACGTAATCGCGTGGTCATCAACTATGGCGCGACGGAGGGCCTCTTCCTCATTGGCGCACGCAGCCTGAGCGATGGCCGCGACCTGAACCACGCTGAATTAGCCACGCTCGCCAAGCGCTATGACTTCCCACTGGTGCCCATCGAAGACGTGCCCCACCTCGCGGCCCTGGTGCCGCTGGCGGAGCGTGCGACGGGCATCGAAGGCTGGGTGGTGCGCTTTCCCAATGGCTTGCGCGTCAAGATCAAGACGGCGGAATATCTGCGCTTCCACCGCCTGGTCACTGGGCTGACGCCCGCGCGTGTCCGCGAGCTATTGGCGGATGATCCCGCGAAGTTCGACAGCTTCCTCATGGATTTGCCCGACGAATTTCAGGGAGAGGCGCGCGCGTTGGCCACAGCGATATTAGCCGAAGTCGATGCCCACGCGGCACGCCTGAGTGCCGTGTTCGCAGGCCCATTGGCCGCCGCTGCGGCGGAGTCGCGCAAGACCTTCGCGCAACTGGTGCTGAGCCAGCATCAGGCCGATGCGAAATATCTCTTTGCCCTGCTGGATGGCCGCGACATCCGGCCTCTGTTGCTGGCGGATGTGGACCTGGCGACACTGCCGTTACCCGCGAGCGAAACCAGCGGCTTTTGGGCACGTCAGCAACGCGCCATCGCGGGTTTATAGCCAGCGGTGGTGGGCAATTCCCCCCGTGACCAGGCCCGCTGTGGCATCCGCGTCGCTCGTTTGTGCGACTCCCCCCGGCCCCGCGCCGCTTCTGAATGGTATACTGCCTTCGCAGATCATTTACCAAGAAGGAGCCATGAGCCATGTCGAATCCATCCGAGTTGGCACGGTTGCAGAGCGAGGCCGCCACACGTGCCACCATCGGGCGTGAGCTAGAGGCGCGCTTCGCCCCTGAAGATGCCGAACTGCGCTCGGCCAATGACCGTGGCCAGGCGGCAGGCATGCCAGAGATTCAGATATCGCCCCTGCAAGGCAAACTGCTCCAGGTGCTGGCCTATGCCTGTGGGGCACGCAAGATTCTGGAGATCGGTGCGCTGGCGGGCTATTCGGGGTCATGGTTGGCGCGTGCGCTGCCCGCTGATGGCCGCTTGATCACGCTGGAGGTCAGCGAAAAGCATGCGGAGGTGGCCCGCGCGTCATATGCGGCGGCGGGCGTGGCCGACCGTGCCGAGGTGCGCGTGGGTGCCGCGCTGACGACCCTGCCCCAATTGATGAGCGAGGCCCCCTTTGATCTCATCTTCATCGATGCGGATAAAGGGAACTACCCCGCGTATCTTGATTGGGCATTGCGGCTCAGCCGACCGGGCACCATCATCGTCGCTGATAATGTCATTCGCTCTGGTCGGGCCTTTCAATCGCCCCCGCCCGATGAATCCGCTGAGGGTGCCGCGAGCTATAACGCCAAAATCCTGGCGGAGCCACGTCTCATCTCGATTGCTTTGCCCATCGATGAAGACGGCATGGATGGCTACGCCATCTCAGTCGTGAAGTCGTAAAGCGCGGAGCACGCACAACGGCACAGCAAGCAGCGGCGGACAACCGCCAGCGTTGCCCACCCGAACACGGAGGAGCACATTCCATGAGCAAAGCCGATATCGTCGTCGGTGCGGCGGCCCCTGACTTTACCCTGCCAGATGAAGCGGGCAAACCGATGCATCTCAGCGATTTTCGCGGCAAGCGGGTCGTGTTGTATTTCTATCCCAAGGATGACACGCCG
>JACDGC010000426.1 GCA_013815535.1 Ktedonobacterales bacterium | reverse complement strand
CCTGGCATCAGCGGAGGTTATCGCTGAACGCCCCACCGTGTTCAGCGACAACGGGTCGCGCGGGGCCAGGCTCGCCGCGCTAGCACACGGCAGAGTGGGACAACACCCCCTCATATCGGGCAAGATGAAACATTCTGCTGATTTTGCGCTCAAAAGAAACAGAGCTATAGGAAACCGTTGCCCCGTCACCAGGGGAATCCCACTGAAAGAAGCATGCGTATGTCTCACCTGAAACTCATCGCTGCGGGGGCCGCCGTCGTTGGGGGAACCGCCAGCCTCGCCATGAGTGGCGTCTCGTTAGCCCTGGGCCGCCGCTTCATCAATGAATTTACACGCCCGGGGATGGCTGTCGAGATGGATTCCCCGAACTGGGGCGGCTGGAAGTTTCCAGATTCCGTCGCCGAGCCGACCCAAGCGATGCAGCGCGTCGTGGGGTTTCAGTCTGCCGATGGCACATCGCTGCGTGGCGAGTTTTGGGCGCAGCCACACCCCGCGCCAACCATCATCATCAGCCATGGGTTCCATCTGCCATGCGTGAACTTCCGCTCGGTGGCCGCGCTCGAATATTCCTATGGCGCGAATATCTTCATATTCGATTACCGGGGTCACGGAGACAGCGCGCAGGTGCCGACGACCTGCGGCAATGCCGAGGTCAATGATCTGCTCGCCGCCGTCCAATTCGTCGCACAACAAGCGGAAACGCTGCCCGGCAAGGTCTACATCCATGGATTCTCGATGGGGGCCGCTGTCGCCATCTTGATGCCCCCCCAGGCCGCCGTTGCGGGGATCATCGCAGATAGCCCCTATGCAGGCCTGGACGATATGATCCTCATGATCATCGCCCAGATTTTCCATCAAGAGACCACCCACTTCCGGGGTCCAGCGCGGATCTTTCGCAAACTGATTCCCTTGCTGACCCATATCACCTTTAACAGCGGGCGGTTGCAGTTCTTGATGCGCTATCGTCGCCCCCTCATCGCCCATCCTGATCGGGCGATCCTCCGGCAATCCGCCGTCTTAGGCAATACCTTAGGGCATCTGCCCCCACCGATCCTCTTGATCCATGCGGAGGGTGACCCGCTCATTTCCTTGCACCACGCGCATCGGTTGGTGCTTGCGGCACAAAAGGTGGGGCGCTCTATTCAAGAGTATTACACCCCGTCGATCGTCCACTGTGGTTCTTACGGACACGACCCCCAGCGCTATATGACCGTGTTGCGCGCATTCTTGGCGGCGTAGGTAAGCAACAGACCCCTATCGCATGATGGGGGTCTGTCTGGCACATTGCGGGCTTTACCTCGGCCCTCATCCCTAGCGGAAGAGGGGAACGACATCGCTGGCGAGGCGCTGCAACTGTGTCAGGTCATAGGCCACGCGGGGCAGATAGATGATGAAATAGTTCATCCCCGCATCGGTGAAGGTGCGGAGGCGATCCGCCACCTGCTCAGCGGTGCCAACAATGCGCGTGCGCGCATATTCCTCATACGATGTCTCGCCGCGTGCCGCCGCCGTCTCGGCTTCGCCATTCGCCTCGTTTTCGAGGATGTGAATGTTGGCACTGAAAGACCGGTCGATGCTGTCGAAGTCGCGCTGATATGTGTCGCAGTGGCCGCGCAGCACAGCGAGTTTGTGCTTGATGACCTCGACATCCAGGCCACCCAGATTGCAACCGTCACCCCACTGCGCTACCAGCCGCAGCGTCACCTGCTCGCCACCACCCGCGATCCACAGCGGCGGATGGGGCTTTTGCACCCCTTTGGGCTGATTGATCGGCGCTTTGATCTCGTAGTAGTTGCCCTTGAACTCTGGCGCGTCTTGCGTCCACATAGCATGAACGATTTCGCATGCTTCACGAAAGCGCGCCATACGCTCCTTCGTTTCAGGGAATCCATACCCATAGGCATTGTATTCGTGAAAATACCAACCTGCGCCCAGGCCCAGCAAGAAGCGCCCATGGCTCATCACATCAATGGTCGAGCCCATCTTGGCCAGCAAAGCAGGGTTGCGATAGCCGTTGCAGGTCGCCATCTGACCCAGCATCACGTTCTTGGTGTCGCGGGCCAAACCCGCCAAGCTGGTGAAGCACTCGAAGGTCGTCTCTTGCACAGGCTGCGGCACGGTGTGGAAGTGATCAAAGAGCCAGATCGATGCGAAATCGAGCCGGTCGGCTTCTTGCGCCACGCGCGTCATCGCTTCATATTTCTCAACGGGGTCAGCGATTTCTACCAGATCCATGCGCCAGCCCTGGGGGACGCCGATGCCAAAAGGGATCGTGCTTGCCATTGTCGCTTGCTCCTTTTTCTGCATTGATGGGGTGTCGCCAGTTGCCTCAGTATCGCACAATCCCACGCGGCGGCAGCGCCAGCAACGAGGGATGCCAGAGCGTATGGTATGATCGATGGGTGCAATGGACGAAAAGCTGGGCGAACGCCCCCAACGCCGAGCCGCCTGATTTCACGCAAAATGGGGCAGCGCCCCACAGCGGTCAAACAACCGTACACTCTTTCATCATAAGGAATACACCCCATGCCTGAGACCCCGAACGATATCTGGATCGAAGCCATGATCGAGATACCCAGCGGCAGCCGCAACAAATATGAGTATGATCACGAGCGCGGCATCTTTCGGCTGGATCGCGTGCTCTATAGTTCGGTGCATTACCCGACAGATTATGGCTTCATCCCCGATACATTAGCGGACGACGGCGACCCCCTCGACATCCTGGTAGTGATGGAGGAGCCGACGTTCCCCGGCTGCTATGTGCGTGCGCGCCCCATCGGCACACTGGTGATGAGTGACGAGAAGGGCATGGATGAAAAGATCCTGGCGCTGCCCATGGACGATCCGCGCTTCGATGGCATCGAGGAACTCGATCAGTTGCATCCCCACTGGCTGCGCGAGATCGAGAATTTCTTCGCCACCTATAAGACATTGCAAAATAAGGTCGTCACCATCAACGGCTGGGAAACCCGCGCAACCGCGTGGGAGATCATCCGCCGGACGCAGGTGCGCTATCAGCAACAAGAGGATCGCGTGTTCTAGCACACAAAAAGCATCCGCTGGCTCGGCACGACTTTGTGCCACCAGCGGATGCGACGGATGTTTTGGAAATGCCACCCCGTAACCAAGAGTATACCAGGGCGCGATGCTTCTGTCAAGCCATGACGGCGCACAAAACGACGCTCCTCAGTCGTCCGAAGATTCATTGACGGCATGGTCATAATAATATTTCAGTTGTTCTTTGAGCAGATTCGTGTCAGACCACAGTTCACGGGAGAAGCTGTGATATTCGCCGTCGCATGCGGCGGGGGTTGTGTCGGGCTGACAGCGCAGGTGAGGGCGCAAGCGAATGCGGATGGCATCGCCCGCGATGTCGACCCAGATGTGCCGACGCGTGTAGCCCGTCCCCCATTTCATGATGACGCCCGAATCATATTCATCGAACCAACCGCGCCCTTTCAAGAGGGAGCGGTTCATCTCTTGCATGATGGCCGCGCCGTGGCTCTCGCGCAGCACGCGCGTCGCGTTTTGGCGCAACGCCTGCCGCTCTTCTTCGGTGATGGTGGTCGTTTCGCCTTCAGGTTGCATGGTGGTCGTATCCTTGTGATCGGTACAATGGTGTCTGCTTTTATTGTACCGCGTCGGAGGGCTGCACTGCTGGCTGTGGCTCAACGGCTTGCAGCAGACCACGCCCGATGCCAAGCGCACAGACCCAGCCAGGGAGGATAAGCAACACGTCAACAACCGCTCTCGCATGGTAGTAGGAGAGGTACGGCGGATTTTGCTGTACCCATTGGGAAAAGCCCTCCTCTGCCAGCCCCACACCAAACAAACTGAACAATCCCAGCACGACTGCCAATAAGGGGAGTATGCTCCATCGACCTAATCGGCGCTCTCGCAACGTCACAATGGCGGCAGTGCAAGCAGCAATAAGAGTGGCGACAAACACAACAATCGAGATGAGCACAAGCCATCGGTTCGAGTGATAGAACACAGCAAAAGGAACCGATTGTGACACTGCCTCGATGATGACCAAATCTAAGGCTGCCGCTGACAGCAAGATCAACCAACTGATGCGTCCCAATGGATTGCGTTGCACCGCAGCCAAACCAGCGATAACAAACAGGGTAGCCAATTGGGCACCGAGATAGGTGCCTTTAGCAAGATAGATTGGTGACGAGAATAGAAAGAGAACTTGCGCCAGCAGCTTGATGGCTTGAAAGAGAACGATGGCCATAGACATATAGCCGCCCAGGCGAACCCATGTAGGACCACTCATGAGA
>JACDGC010000425.1 GCA_013815535.1 Ktedonobacterales bacterium | reverse complement strand
CCCCGCGCCCCAAAAATTGCGTAGCGGAAAGGCCGAGATGGCTGAGCACTTTCTCAGTCTGTGCATCTAAATTGCTCATCGGACATCACTTTCTTTGGCTTGCTACACCGCGCGGGGGCCGAGGGTGATGCCGCCATCCAGCACCAACTGTTGGCCGGTCATGAAGCTGCTGTCGTCCGAGGCGAGGTAGAGCGCGGCATTGGCGACATCCTCAGGGAGGCCCATGCGACCGAGCGGCGACTGGCGCGCGAAGTAGGCTTTGGCCTTGTCAGCGGGGGCACCGGGCATCAGTTGGGCGGCGGCTTTTTCGACCATCGGCGTCCAGATCCACGATGGGCAGATGACGTTGACGCGGATGTTCTGGGCGGCACCCTCCAGCGCCAAGATGTGCGTCAGGTGGATGACCCCCGCCTTGGCCGCGCCATAGGCCGCGAAGCCCGGCGCGGCGATGATGCCCGCGATGGAGCCAAGCGTGATGATGCTGCCGCCGCCGACCTTTGCCATCTCGGCCATGGCATATTTGGCGGTGAGGAAGGTGCCGACGACGTTGACATTCAACGTGCGGGCAAAGGTGGCGGCGTCGAGATGGGCGGTGGGGGCGCTGTCGCCGATGCCCGCACACGCCAGCAGCACATCCAGTCGCCCAAACTGCGCCACCGTCTCGGCGACGGCGGCCTGGCACTGCGCCTCATCCGTCACATCGAGTGCGACGGCGTGGGCGCGGTCGCCGACCGCTGCCGCCGCCTCGCGCGCGCCCGCCGCATTCATATCAGCGAAGACCACTGCCGCGCCCTCGCTGGCAAAGAGCGTCGCCGCCACTTTGCCCAGCCCCGAAGCGGCCCCTGTCACCAGTGCCACGCGCCCATCGAGCTTACCCATGCTTGCCTGCTCCTCATCGAACCATCGCCATGACATTCAGTGCCCACATCGTATCCTGCTCAGCAATGAATATCAATGCTGTGCAACCAGCGGAGATGGGGGGCGCTCCGGTTATTGAGGCCCGTACAGGGCGGATTTAGTGTTCTGCTGGTGCGTCGACGCGGATGATCGGGACATCGGCTTCGACCACGGCGTCATCTGGCGCATCCCAGCGAATGCGGTGGGGGTGGTCGGACGGCATCCATTCACCGGGCGGGAGCGGCGGATATTGTGGCATATCCTCGGGCAGCGTTCCGCCGACCCGTTTGATAGTCTCGCGAATCTCCGCACCAGCCTCCCTGGCTGTGGTCGCGGCATCCGTGAACTGGGTGATGGCACGTTGGCGCAGCATATCCGCCGCCAGTTCCCGTTGGAAGGTGTTAGCCGCCAGTTCCAAGGACCCCATAGTTTCGGGAAGCGATCCTGGCAAGGCACGTCTATAGCGCAAGAGATCCAGTTCACGGGCCACATCATAGAGGCCACCATAATTGGCATCGGTGAGTGCAGCATGCTCTTCTGGCGTAATATACCCCTGGAACTCGACCAACTCATGGAGATCGCGATCCGATTGATCGAGCTGAGCGCGGTTATGCGCACGCATCGCGCGTTCTTCACCGACATCCATCACCATAGCGCCGACCCGTGCGAGCCACTGCTTAAATGGTTCAGCGTTCGGCGAACGCACTGATTGGATCAGTCGCAAAAGAATCTCAGCATTCGCGCAATCTGTTGGCTGCATTCTGCCACGCACATCGGGGAGTTTCATCAGGTTTACGCCCAGATCGTAAACCTGAAGTCCTTCCTCTGTCGCGAGACGTTTTTTGAGATCACCCCAATAGCGACTGGGATGTGCTGAACCGGTCAGTGGCCCCATACAATCGATAATGCTGTACCACCATTCCCCATTATGCCAAGTACGGCGAATGGGGAAATGCTCGAAGAGTGCCAGATGCCCATCATGTGCGCGGAGCTTGACCCCCACGCCAAGTCGCTTGGCGGAAGCGTTCCATCGTTTAGCGGCGTCATCTTTGGCGGTGTCTGCCATGGGCTATTCCCTCTTTTCTTATGCTACACGGTTACAGGTGGGAAATAGTGGGGGATGTACACTCTGGGCGTCCATCACATTGTGGTTTGAGGATGATCTATTGTCATGGCTCACCACTGCTCGTGGTGGACGAAGTCCATCTGGGCTTTGCGGCCACGCTTCAGCGAGGACGAAGGTTTGTCGGGGGCACGGTGGCCAATGGGAATGACCCCCACAGGCGTGACATCAGCAGGAATGTGCAGGAGAGCGCGCAAGGCGTCGTTATCCATGATGCCCGCGAACCCCGCACCCAGGCCAGCATCGACCACGCCCAAGAGCAAGACCATCACCGCGCACCCAATATCCATGTGCCAAAAGGGGACCGGCCAATATTGCTCGTCGGGGTTAGGGTTGTCCGTTTTGTCAGGCTCGCTATAGCGGCTGCGATAGGCAGCCTCACTCGTGCAGGGAATGACCAGCACGGGTGCACCCGAGATGAATGGATCAAAGCCGCTATCCGTGTAGGATTTTTCCCCGCACAGCGTAGCAATGGCCGCCCGTGTTTCCGGCTTGGTCACGACGATGAAAGATTGCCCTTGCGTGAAGCCAGCGCTGGGTGCGTGGCGGGCCAGCTCCAGAAGATGGTCGATGGTTGCTGGCGCAACTGACTCGGCAGTGAAATGGCGCACCATCCGGCGCTTGAGGACGACTTCGGCGAAATCCATGAGTGAGGCCTCCTTGTGCGAAATGGCATGGATCTTGACCAGCTAACGGCGAACGCGTTAGCGCGCCGTCAGATCCCAACTAAGCGGTGTGAGGGAGACATGGCCGTCACGCGCAAAAACCGTGACATCGTCGCCTTCATCTCAGTCTGTCGGGTGGACGATATGTTTTTGCAGGCGGGGGGGTGCACCATCCGTCGTGGGTGGCAGCTTCATCCAGGTATAGTAGAGGTGGCGCGACTGGCGCGTCTGCTGAATGGGCGTCTGCGGCGTCGCGTTGACTGGAACGTTCAGGTTGAGCAGCACCGCGCCTGCGGGCAGTCCATCCCGCAACATCTTTTCCGCGACGACCTGGGTGAAGTGCGTCGCCATCGTCCAATCCAGCGCGACGTATTCGCGTGAATGCGAGATATGGGCAGGCACCTGATAGGAAGTCGCCAGGGCGGGCACTCCAAAGGAGCTGGCCTCTAGCGCCGCGCCCACCGTGCCGCTGGCCGTGATGGTCGCGCCGATGTTCTCGCCATAATTGATGCCACTGATGCAAAGATCCGGGCGACGCGGCAAGATATCTAAAATGGCATAAGCCGCCGCCAGCGCGGGCGTCGCGGTGATGCTATACGCGGTGTACGCCACATCGGCGGGCAATGGCAGCGTCACCTGCGTGATGACGATGCCCTCAGGGCTACCAGCCAGCGCGCGGGCCATGCTCGTCTGCTGATTGCGAGGCGCGACGGCAACGACCTGGCCCAGGGGAGCCGCCGCGCGAATGGCCGCGTGCAAGCCGGGTGAGTCGATGCCATCATCGTTCGTCACCAAGATCAATGGTGTCATGTATGTTCGGACCCTTTCGGTGGATGACAAATGCGGCGGAGGCAGGCGCCTCCGCCTTCATTTTGTCACATCGCGCCGATAGTCTCCGATGGGGAGCACGGCATAGTCGCCATCTGAATCGAGCAGGCCGACGGCGGCGGCGGCGGTGTCGAGCGAGGTAAAGCACGGGATGCCCGCTTCCACGGCATTGCGGCGAATGAGAAAGCCATCTTGAATCTCGACGCCCTCGCGGATACGCGGGCTGCCCCCGGTGATGGTGTTGATGACCGCCGCCACCGCGCGCGTCCGGATGAGATCAGGGATGCGCGATTCGCCGACGCCGATGCGGTTCACCGCTTCAGCATCCATCCCGTGTTCGGTCAGCATGCGTGCCGTGCCGGGCGTGGCGAAGAAACGGTAGCCATGCGCCGCCAACCGTTGCAAGATGGGCAGCGCCTCGTCTTTGTCGCGGTCAGCGATGCTCACCAGCACCGCGCCACCCTCCTTGGGCAAGGCGATACCCGCCGCCAGGAAGGCTTTCATCAGCGCGGGGGTGCGGGTGCGGTCGATGCCCATCACCTCGCCGGTCGATTTCATCTCTGGCCCCAGGGCGGCTTCGCCCCCGATGATCTTGCCCATCGAGAAGACGGGCGCTTTGATAGCGACCAAGGGCTGGCGTGGCCACAATCCCCCTTGATATCCCTGCTGTGCCAGGGTCTGCCCCAACATGATGCGCGTCGCCAGCGTCACCATCGGCACCCCCGTCACCTTGCTGAGGAAGGGCACGGTACGCGAGGCACGTGGGTTCGCTTCAAG
>JACDGC010000424.1 GCA_013815535.1 Ktedonobacterales bacterium | reverse complement strand
CAAGATGTCGGCTGCCGTCTCGCCAGTGGTCGGGTCGAAGCGCATATCCAGCGGTGCATCGGCGGTGAAGGAGAAGCCACGGGCACGGTCAGCCAACTCATCCGAAGAGAGGCCCAGGTCCATCAAAACGCCATCCAGGTCAGCCAAGCCCGCCTGCGCGGCAAATTCGCCCAACTCGCGGAAGTTGCCCGCAGCGATGACCAACCGCCCCATCGCCACCGCCTCAGACAAGCGGGCAGCCACCCGCGCCCGCGCCGCTGGGTCGGCATCGATGGCGAGAACGCGGCCACTCGGCGCGCTTGCCGCCAGCAAGGCCGCTGTGTGCCCACCACCACCCAAAGTCGCATCCAGGTAGCGCCCACCATCATGGGGGCGCAACCACCCCACCACTGCATCGGGCAGGACGGGAATGTGGATGCTCTGGGTCAGTGGCTCAACCACGATGATGACTCCTTGTAGATGCTTAGAACGGCAAATCGATCCCCGACAGATCCTCCTGGGCCATTTCGTCTTGATAGGCTTCCCAGCGAGCGCGGCTCCACAGCTCGAAGCGGTCGCGCACACCCAGGACGATAATCTCCCCCGCGAGGTCAGCATAGCGCCGGAAGGTCTGCGGGACGACGATGCGGCCCTGGCCGTCTAGCTCGCACTCTTCGGCGGTGGCATAGAAGCGGCGATCCAACATCCGACGCTCTTTGGGAGGCAGCGGTTTATCGGCGAACTCCTGGGTTTTGCTCTCCCACATTTCAGGCGTATACCCATAGATGCAGGGCTCGATGCCGCGCACCAGCACCGCGCCACGTTCGAGCTTGGCCCGAAACTTGGCGGGGATGGCCAAGCGCCCCTTGGCATCGATGCTATGCTGATATTCACCCAGAAACATGGAAGGTTGCCTCGTTGTTGACGCGCTCCGGTTGAGGACGCGCCCGATTGGGACGAAACGCACCAGCGGTGCCAAATTTCACCACTTTGCCCCACTTTGCCCCACTCACATCGTAATCCGCCAGCGGGCCAGCAACAAGAGACTTATCCACCATTTTTTATGAATCACGTGGATAAGCCGTGGACGGGCGGGGGATAAGGACCATCAGGCTAGGGAGATGGTCCCATCGGCCAAAATCCCAAATTGTCATAACACGGAGAATGTAAAAAAAGTCGCGAATTGGTGCATGAAAATGCCTCCATTGGCACACCTGTCGATCAGGGATTGATCTTCCCACGCTCGATCTGCTAGGATGCATCACACGTGGAGCATGATGCATCCTAGCAGATCCTAAATTTTCCACATCATAGCAGGCCACGCATTTCATTTGCGATAGGGGAAGCTCATGCAGATCGTCTCTCTCGTGCTCGTCGCGTTCGTGGCACTCGAACACGCACTTTTCCTCGTCATGGAGATGTTCCTGTGGACGACGCCCCGCATTCGCCGCACATTCGGTACAACCGCAGACTTTGCTCAGGCATCCAAAACGCTTGCAGCGAATCAAGGGCTATACAACGGCTTCCTTGCGGCGGGGTTAGTGTGGGGTCTGCTCTCTCCTGACATGGCCATGAGTCGCACTATCGAGATCTTTTTCATCGCATGCGTCATCGTCGCGGGGGTGTATGGCGGCTTCACCGTCAAACGGTCGATCCTGCTGGTGCAGGCACTACCGGCGCTGCTTGCCCTGATCGCGGTGCTGGTGCGCTAGCAGCCACTGGCGGGGCTTTGGATGTGACGCTGTTCATCTGCCCCGCCATTCCTGCCGCATGATAAAATGAGTGCAAACTGAGCAGGCAAGAGGCTGAGCGATGCGTCGAACGCCGAATGTGGTGAAGCGGTCGTATAACCGGGGACTGTATATACTTGGCTCTGTTGGTGGGGGAATCTTTTGCCTAGTAGTTTTCTCAATTCAGCTATTCTCGGTTACAAGTAGAGGGTGTGATTACTATTGCTTGCAAAGTGCAAAATCGTCTCTTCCTCAGATAATCGGCTATCTGTTTCTTTCACTTACTATCTTCGTTGGGTGGCGCATCGAAGCACGCTATGACGCGACCAGACAAGCCATTGCACGGGGTGAAGCAATAAAGTATCCTCTTGCTTCACTACAACCTCAAGCAGTTCAAGAAGCAATGTCTTTACCATTTACATTCCGTATCAAAATGCCTTGGCGCTCATTTTGGGCGTCACTTGGCATAGTACTTCTCGTGATTAGTTGTCTATTAAGCATCACTTCATATTTTATAGATTCAAAAACTGACTTGCCTACTTTGTTATTGGTGACTATCTTCATCATCGGTTTTATGGATGTCTTCTTCATTCTTCTATTTTTGGGTATGGCTATCTCGCTACAGCAGAAGGTCGTCATCACAGCGGATGACATCACACTCTATCAAGGCAGTAGAAAGCACAGGGTTCGCTGGGACGAAGCGCGTATCTTCATTTTGCCCAAAAGCGCACAAAAACTGCCAAAATCATTGCGGAAGTTTGAGCTGGCCAGTCGAGATGGTATCGTCACTTGGTCGTATTTTCCGACGAAACAGAGTTGGTTTTTCTGCTTACTGCCTACTATCCCACCCAACGACTATAACCACATCATCGACGCACTCAATGCGTATGTGATCGCACGCACTGGGCTGACGCTGTACGATCTGCGCGGCTGATTCCACCCATCTGGCCACAAAAATAGGGCGCACATCATGCACGCCCTATTGGATATTCGCAGTGACCCTACCGACCCAGCGCCTGTTTCACCAGATCGGGGATCTCGAAGATCGAGTCGGCGACGGGGACGTTGGCTTTTTGCAGTGCGGCGACCTTGCCCGCCGCCGTGCCGGTGTTGCCAGAGATGATCGCGCCCGCGTGGCCCATGCGCTTGCCCGCTGGGGCGGTGCGGCCCGAGATGAAGCTGACGACTGGCTTGCTCATCTGGGGGATGTAGGCCGCCGCGTCCTCTTCATCGCTGCCACCGATCTCGCCGCACATCACCACGGCCTTCGTCGCGGGGTCGGCCTCGAAGAGCCGCAACACATCGAAGAACGTTGTGCCAATGATGGGATCGCCACCGATGCCAATGACCGACGACTGACCCAGCCCTGCTGCTGTCAGCAGCGCCACCACCTCATAGGTGAGCGTGCCTGAGCGCGAGACGAAGCCGATGTCGCCTTCCAAGAAGATATGGTAGGGCATGATGCCCACCTTGCCCATGCCCGGCGTCGCCAGCCCCGGACAGTTCGGCCCGATCAGCCGCGTGGGATGCTCTTTCATGAAAGCCGCCACGCGTGCCATATCATTGACCGGAATGCCCTCGGTGATGCACACCGTCAGCGGCATCCCCGCGTCGGCGGCTTCCATGATGGCATCCGCCGCGCCAGGGGGCGGCACGAAGATGCACGAGACATTCGCACCAGTCTGCTTGATGGCTTCCTTCACGGTGTCGAAGACGGGCAGACCCTCGCTGGTCTGTCCGCCCTTGCCGGGGGTGACGCCGCCGACCACATTGGTTTTGCTGGCCAGCATGCCGCGCGTGTGGAATTGCCCCTCGCGGCCCGTGATGCCCTGGACGATCACGCGCGAGTTTTGGTCGAAGAGAATGCTCATTTATGCCTGCTCCCGCTCCTTGATGGCCGCCACGATCTTTTGGCTGGCGTCGCGCATGTCGGTGCCCCAAGTCAGCCCAGCGTCGGCCAGCAGGGCACGGCCCTCGGCCTCGCCGGTGCCTGAGAGGCGCGCCACGATGGGCATGCCCACGGGCAACTCGCTCTGCGCCAGAATGATGCCCTTGGCCACCTCTTCGCCGCGCGTGATGCCGCCAAAGATGTTGACTACGATGCCCCGCACCTGCGGATCGCTGGCGACGAAGAGCAAGGCTTTCTTCATCACCTCGGCTTTCGCGCCGCCGCCGATGTCCAGGAAGTTTGCGGGTTTGCCGCCCGCGCGGGCGACCATATCCAGCGTCGTCATCACCAAGCCCGCGCCGTTGCCAATGATGCCCACGTCGCCATCCAGCTTGACGTAGGTCAGGCCCTCTTCTTTGGCGCGATATTCCAGCGGGTTGGCCTCTTCGGGTTCGGCCCACGCCGCGAACTCTTTCTGCCGATAGAGCGCGTTGTCGTCGATGAGGATCTTGGCATCTGCCGCCATCACTTGACCATCTGGCGTCAGCGCCAGAGGATTGATCTCGGCCAGCGTCGCATCCGACTCGATGAAGGCTTTGGCCAGCGCGGCGAGGATGGCCCCGCCCTTGGCGACGACGGTGTGGGGCACACCCGCCTCGGCGAGCATGCCGCGCGCTTGCTCGGGCAGCAAGCCCCAACGGACATCCAG
>JACDGC010000423.1 GCA_013815535.1 Ktedonobacterales bacterium | reverse complement strand
TGTGACGCGACGTAATTCATGGCCGCGAGAATGGCACTTTTGACAGGGAGTTGGCCACGTAGTTCCTCACCTCAGAGCACTTTTGTGACAGCAAATCTTGGTCGAAAGTCCCAAACGACCCAGTGGCCACTTATTGCCGTCGCAAAAGTGCTCCGAGTCCAGCGACAAAAGCGAGTCGACATCGTCACATGGCCGCATTGACGCATATACGATGCCTCAAGTTCAGCTTTTTGTCGCCCTGCTCCTGGCAATTCCGCTCGTTTGAACTCGCGGCCAAGTGACCATGTCACAACAAAGCAAGCATGATAGGGTTCGAGACAAGGCACAGAGCCAGATCGTATCGATCTTGCGGCCACGAATTACGTCACGGAATCGGCCATGAATTTGGTCGAGTCACATGGAGGATCGTCGTGGTCTTGCCGCTGCCCGCGACGGCGGCGATCAGCGCATTGCCCGTCGCGTTGACGATGTGGTTGAACACAGCCCGCTGGTAATCACTGGGGATGAAGTCGCCCAACAGGGTGAAGTCCAGGGGGTCAGCCCCGGCCTCGACAGCGGGCGCTCCCGTCGGCGCGTCAGGGGCCAGGGGTGCGGAGGCAGGTGCAGCGAGGGCCGTGTCAGCAGTCAGGGGGAGCGCCACCGGTGGGCCTTCAACGACAGACCCATTCGTGGTGGCCATCGGCGCAGCGGCGGCGATCTGCGCCCAGCGCTCGCCAATGAGGGTGGCGACGATCTCATCTTCATCGCAGCCCGGAAACGTCGCCAGCAGTGCTCGCAACGTACGCGCGGTATCCGCACTCAGTTGGACATGGCGACGGAGCTTGCGCCCTCGCTGGGCGCTCCGGTTGCCGCTGCGTTCATTACCGGGCATGGCGCCTCCCTGATGAGCAATCCTGGTTTTGCCAATGCAGTATAACGCCCTGGCTGCTGATTGTCAAACCAGTGATTGACAATCAGCGCCCATCCCTTTGGGGGAACACTGGCTGCCGGAAGCGACGCGCGTGGCGGGCGGCTTTAGGGCGGGGGCAGAACCGTCTTGCGCGGCGGCTTGGGGGCCGCAGTGCCACTAGGCGCTGGTGCAGGTCCGGCACTCTTGCGTGGGGTCCTGGGTTTTGGAGGTGGGGCTGCGCTGATCACCAATGCTGGAGGTGCCGGGGGTCCGACGATGACCGGGGGCGGCAGCGCGGCCAACGCCTTGAGGGGCGGATCCGCGTCATAGGGCTGCGTGCGCACCAGCAACGGGGGCTGCCGTTCGGGAATCAGGAGCACCAAGTCGCGAGGCAACTGCTGGATCTCGTTGGCACGGAGCAGCCGTCGCCCGGCCTCGGCCCAGCCGGAGGTGCGCGAGGTGCGCCGCTGCGCCCCGCCCTCGTGGGTGCCCTCCCCGGCCTGACGGCGCAGGATCGTCATGTCATCGAGCTGCTCACTATACAGCGCCGCGTCCTCCGGCGTGCAGCCACTGAACACAATGTGGGTGCGGCAGCCCCCGCTGATCGTCTGTGCGGCAGTGGGGCCGTACGTCGTCACGAGCTGAGCGCGGTTCTGGATCATCAGCACCATGCCGATCCCCAGGCTGCGCGTCAGGGTCAGGTAGTTGACGAAGCCGGGGATGTGCCCCAGGTTGGCGAACTCATCGAGGTACAGCAGCGACCCCTGGGCGAGTCGCCGCTGCGGGCGGGCCTGCGCCACGGCGGTCCAGGTCGCCAGGATCTGCGTCACCAGGGTAGCGAACAGCGCGCGATACTGCTCCAGCTGGGCCAGCGACATCGACAGATACAGACCCGTCGGCGTCGCCTCATCCACCATCTCCCGCAGATGGATATCGCGCTGACTGAGCGCCCGACGGATATCGTCGCCCAGGTAGTGGACGAAGCGCGCTGCCACATCCCCCGCGACGTTGCCGCGCACCCTGGCATCACTGTCCCACGCATCGAACGCTTTGCCCGCCATCAGCCGCACGATGGGATCGGGGCTGGTGGTCAGCAGCGCCTTGTGGGTCTCGTAGGGCACATGCACCAGGTCAATCAAGCGGAGGAACGTCGCATCTGGGTCACGCACACGCAGGTGCCAGGTCAGCATCGTCAACAACTTGCTGGCCTCGCGGTCCCAGAAATGGCCCTCGGCCTCCGTCGCCCCGGTATTGGCGATCCAGGCATCGGCGAACGCCTGTGCTGCATCGTAGCTCGTGATGGCATCCAGGGGGTCGTAGCCGTGCGTCTGCGTCACATCGACCAGGTTGAGATGCCACACCCGCTGCCGCTGCGCCACGGCTCCCGCGGTCTCCGCGTAGACATCGCCCTTGAGCGAGACGCTGAAGAAGGGATGCTGGCCATCTTCTCGCAGGTGCGCCGGGATGATCTGCGTCGCGGTCTTGCCCGATCCGGTGGTCGCCACGGCGAGCACGTGCCGCTCGAGCTGGGGGCGCGTCAGCCCAATGAGCACCTGCGTGCCGACCTCACGGCCCACGACATAGTTGGTGAGGGGCGGTGGGGCGGGTTTGCCGCGCCAGGCGGCGATGACGGTGCGCGTCTGCTGCCACATCCCGACCAGATCGTTGACTGGCTCCAGGGCATACGCGCCCAGATCCGCGACGGTCGCCAGATGCGCCGAGCCGCAGGCCGTGCTAGGCCGCTGCGCCTGGCGCATCAGCCCGGCCTGCACCCGCTGCCAGAGGACGATGCCCAGCGCCAGCAGGAGGCCCAGGCTCAGCAGGGTCGTCACGGCGGCGAGGGTGCTCTGCGCGGGCTGCTGCAACCAGACGATGCGCGCGGGACCATGCGCGGGGTGCCACCAGGTCGCCCAGTGGGGCGGGGCCGGGGGAGCCGTGTGGGCAAGGGGCGGGTGCCAAGCACTGCCCGCCAACGCCAGGAAAAACGCCAGGGTGAGGTAGGCCCCCTCCGCCAGCAGCACGACCAGCCGCAGCAGGGAGGTCCCCGCAATGACGGCCAGCACCACCACGAACGGCCAGCGCGGGCGCTGCGGCAGCGTCAGGTGGGGCAGGTGGGGCAGGTGGACGACAGGTTTAGGCAACATAGCATGGGGATCTCCTTTGCGTTGCGTGCGGGCGCGCCTTACCGACTGCGCCCTTGATCACGTTCGTGGTTCTGCTCCGGGCTGCGCTCGCGCACGGGGGGGAGATGAGCGCGGTCCTGTTCAGCGAAGAGGCGCAATTGCTGCTGCACGTCGGCGCGGTCACGGACGCCGCTCTCCCGTCGGCCCACGACTTCGGCCGCGCGAAAGTCATAGGGACTAAAGCGCACCTCGCGGCGTTGGCCCCGCACCCCTGCTGTGCCGGTGCGCCCGGCCTGGGTTTCGCCCAACCCGGCCACCACCAGATGGATATGGGGGTGCGCCGTGTTCGCGTGTTTGGTGGCCACCCAGTGCAGATCCTTGCCCAGGCGTGCCCCAAGGTCCGCCATCACCGTGCGCGTCCACTCCTGCCAGCCTTCCGTGCCGCGCGCATCCAGACGGCGGCGCTCATCATCCTTGGGCGATAGCAGCAGCTTATGGTAGGCGACCCCGCGACCGAAATGCTGGCTGAGATCGCGGGCCGCCGCGTGGCGATTGGCGACGCGCCCGTTCGGGCCAAAGAGGTCGCGCTGCGGTTCCTCCGCCCCGCGCTCACGGTAGAGCAGATATTTGATGTGCGCCATCATCTGGGCGCTCGCACCGGGGCTGGCGCGCTGGTATCCCAGGCTCTTCACAATCATGCGGGCACCTCACGCTCATCCGTGAGGGTCGTGATCACATCGTCGCTGCTCTGGCGCGCGGCCTCATACAACTCCTGGGCATCGAGGTCCCAGTCGGCGACATTGCCGATGAGTTGATACACCAACCGCCAGGCGATGCCGCCATCACGCACCGCCCGTATCAGCAAGGGCACGATTTCCGCCCGCACGACGGCGCGGAGCTCGCTCCGCAGATCGTCGCCATGCAACCGGACTTCCAGACCATCGCGCAGTAGGCGTTCAATCATGGTCGTGCGGCTGACGCCTTCACCGTCGGCCAGCAGATCGACGCGGGTGAGCAGTTGCTCGTCGAGGTGCAGATGCAAATTTTTCGTCTGGGGCATACCTTCCCCCCTGTCATTAGAACGCAGCCCGCATGGATGCGGGCGGGCCAATAGTAGATGTTGGAAGCCGTGGACCATGCTCGCCGGTCTACGTTTTTGTTCCCGGACGGAACAAAAACGTCAAGATAAGGAGAGGGGGTGCGGTCCCGCATGCATGCTCACCGGAGGGCACTCTGGTACCCCCATCTGATACCCCCGCACCCCCTCTCCTTATCTTGTCCTACCCCCGGCGCGCGCGGCGAGCGCGCAGAGGGGGTC
>JACDGC010000422.1 GCA_013815535.1 Ktedonobacterales bacterium | reverse complement strand
GGGTAACACCGCGCAGTCGTTGGCCTGGGCCGCCCAGCTTGAGGGCATCCCTTGCACGGTCGTGGTGCCCGAGGCCGCGCCACGGGCCAAAACGGACGCGGCTTTGGCCTATGGCGCGGAGGTCGTGCGCTTTGGGGCCAGCCATGTGCAGTCTTGGGAAAAAGGCTATCAATTGATCGCTGAGCGCGGGCTGACACTTGTGCATCCCTATGATGATGAGATGGTCATCGCAGGCCACGGCACCATCGGGCTGGAGATTCTGGAAGACCTGCCCGAGGTCGGGGCGGTGTTGGTCCCCATCGGCGGTGGGGCCATCTCGACGGGCATCGCGCTCGCCATCAAATCCGTCCGGCCAGACGTGCGGGTGATCGGCGTGGAACCGGCATTAGCTACCAAGATGAGCCAAGCGCTCGCTGCGGGGCATCCCATCGAAATCCCCCCCTCAACCACCATCGCGGATGGGCTGCGGGCACCGCATGTGGGTGCGATCAATCTGGAACTGGCCCAGCGCTATCTGGACGGCGTGGTGCAGGTGTCGGACGACGCCATCACCTGCGCCGTGGGGCTGTTGCTGCAACGCGCGAAACTGATGGTGGAGCCCTCGGGGGCCGCCACGGTGGGCGCGCTGCTGGAGGGCGTGGTGGACCTGCCCCCCGACACCATCACCGTGGCCGTGCTCAGTGGCGGCAATATGGACCGCGCCAAGCTGGTGGACTTTCTGACGGCGGCAAAACCCGCCAACCATCCCCGCTAGGGAGCACAGCGCATAAAAATCCACGAGGGATCGAGATGTCGTGATGACCAAGGATGGTCAATACGCGGTTCCGGGAAAAGCCCCGGCGGTGGCATCGCTGCTGCGCGGGTGGCACGCTTGGGCCGCCTCGGCTTGGGGTTGGGCCACGCTGTGGTTCGTGGCATCGCGCATCTGGCTGGTGGGCGCGACGCTGCTCGGGGCGCGCATCGTGATGCCCGCTGTGCTGAGCCAGCCTGAACGCAGCCCCCTGTGGCAAACCTGGCGACGGTGGGATGCCGACATCTATGCGCAGATCGCCGCGCATGGCTATCTGCCCGCTGAGGTGCATCGCACACCGGCCTTCTTTCCGCTGTTTCCCCTGGCGGAGCGCGCCATCGCGCCGCTCTGTGGCGGCGACACATATCTGGCAGGCATGCTCATTGCGAACGCGGCGTGGTGGGTGGCGTTGGTCGAATTATATCGGCTGACCGAGGCGGATTTCGGGCGGCAGGCGGCGCGGGGGGCGGTGATGGCGCTCAGCGTCTTCCCCACGGCGCTCTTCGGGTTCGTGGCCTATCCCGAGGCGCTCTTTTTGGCATTGGCATGCGCCGCGCTGCGCCAGATGCGCCGTCACCACTGGCTGCGGGCAGCGGCATTGGGCATGTTGGCTGCCCTCACGCGCCAGGCGGGCATCCTCTTGGTGTTGCCATTCTTGTGGGAGGGTATAGGCGCGGCAAAATCGCGCCAACCATCTGACGCGAGCCACGCCGCCACACTGCGACCTGGCAGCCGTCTTTTCCAACTGGCGCGGCACTGGCGACCCTGGCAGTGGCTCCGGGCGCTGGGAGCGCCTGGATGGCCGATCTGGCTGGCGGGCCTGATTCCCTTGGGGACGGTCAGCTATGCGCTGTGGCTGTGGCACGCAGTGGGCGATCCGCTGGCGTTTTGGCATGCCCAGGCGACGTGGCACCGCACGACCGCCTGGCCCTGGCAGACGCTGTGGCTGGGCTGGCGCGCCATCAGCCAACAACCGAGCCGCTATTTCACGCTGCGCGCGGTGCAAGAATGGCTGACGGTCGTGGGGGTGGGCATGCTGGTGGGGCTGACGCTGCGGCAGGCACCACGGAGCTATGCAGCGTTCGCGGTGCCGTTGTATCTGCTCTTTTTGATGCAGATCGATCCGGTGTGGCCACTGCTTTCGCAAGGGCGCTTCATGCTGGAGGTGCTGCCCGTCTTCGCCGTGCTGGGGGCGGCGGCGGCACGGCACCGTTGGCTGCGCGTCGCCCTGGTGGCAGTGGGGGTGCCCATGCAGATGGGGTTGATCATCGTTTTCGCCCATGGGGGCTGGGTCATCTGAACGCGTGGCACCCATTTGGCGATTTTTGCTATGCTCCTAGATGAGCCTCCGCATTGGTGTGGGGGCAAACCTTCGTCGTGCCGTGCCGCGATGTTCGACCACGAGAAAGCGGGAAGACATGGAGCAGTTGGTGCAGATGGTGTCCGAAAAGACCGGGTTGGCACCTGACGTGGCGCAGCAAGCCGTGCAGGTGGTGCTGGGGTTCCTCAAAGACAAGCTGCCTGGCCCCATCGCCAGCCAGATCGATGCGGTGGCAGGGGGCAATGCCCCAGATGCTGGCGGCTTGGGCGACCAAGTCAAGAAAGGCCTGGGGGGCCTCTTCGGTCAATAATTCGTCACGCGCAAGCAGCAGGGCGACCTCTTAACCGGGGCCGCCCTGCTGTTCATTGTTGACAAGGAAATCGGCGTTCCAGCTTTAGCTCACGCACACCCATTCAACCCTATGGCCCGAAGACGCAGCGGCTTTACTGGCCGTGCGGTGACGAGAACGCTTGGTTTTGGGGCAACGGTTCGCGCCAATGGTGTTTGGGAAATTGTTCACGTGGGCACGTCAGCTGCGCGGCGGCGGCATCAACGGCGTTGATGACATCCTCGATATCAAACGGTTTATTGATGACGGGCACGTGTAGATTGCGCAGCGTCGTCCCAAACTGTTGCGAGATGCGATGTGCGTTGGCCGTCAAGCAGATGAAACGGTTGCGGGTGCGCAGATCTTCGTCCAACGCGACATAGCCAATGAGCCCAAAGCCATCCATGCGCGGCATCTGGTAGTCGGTGATGACCACCTGCGGACGGTTGACCGTGTGCAGAAAGTGGAGTGCGGTCAGTCCATCAGCGGCTTCGCGCACAAAGTAGCCATCGTCTTCGAAGAGCGCACGGAGGGTTTCGCGGATCGCGGCATCATCATCAACGATCAGCACGTCGAATTGTGGTTGCATCAGCGTCCTCCTCCTTACAGGTGATACAGGGGATGTTGCCCTGCTGGTTGTTCGATCCCTGTTATTGCATAAACGATACCAAAAGACGACACAAGCGCCACAGGTCTTGTCAGGTTGGGCAATATCCATGATGGCTGGGGCAAAAATGTGCCGACTAATAGACCACATACCGTAAAAAAGGGGAGTTATGAATGCACGAGCAAGGTGCCAGCCCACGCTGACACCCTGCTCGCGACGGCGCGTGTGCCCGCTATTTGACCAGTGGCAGGGCGAACTCTGCGATCTGCTGAGCGATGGGCGCCTGACAGGCACCCTCGCCAGCGTGCTCTTTCATCACCACGATGGCGAGGCGCGCGGGGCCATCGCCTTTGCCAAAGGCATCATCGGGGGCCAGCGAGATGAACCAGGCGTGCGGCTGGCCGGAGCCCAACTGTGCCGTGCCGGTTTTGCCACCGAGATGCGCCGAGCTATTGCCCACCGCAGCGATGACACCACCGCTGGCACCCACCGAGCCATATTGCACCACATCGCGCATGGCGGTGCGAACGCTGCTGGCGGTCGTGGCCGACATGGTGGTGCCGAGCAGCGTGGGCGCGATGTCGGGGACGGTGCCTTGGTCCACGGCATGGCCAACGACCTTGCGCACCAAGTGGGGCGCGAACAACATGCCATCCGCCGCCACGGAGCTATCGATCATCAGCATCGTCAGCGGTGTCAAGAAGAGTTGTCCTTGGCCATAGGCAGTGGTCGCCAGCGAGACGGGATCAAGCGTGCCCGTTTTATAAAGGTAGCTGGTGGCGGCCCCCGCTGTGTCGATGGGCGGCTGCAAAACATTGTTCGGCGTCGAAAGGCCATAGCGTTGGGCATAGCCGCTCAGCGTATCGCCCCCCAATTGAGTGCCCATGCGCGCAAAGACGACATTGTCGCTATACGCGTAGGCGTGCTGCACGTTCAGTGGGAAGGAGGGAGGCACCGGACCATGGGTGTAGGCATCCAGGTTGTTGCTGTTGATGGCGAAGCCATTGACGGTGTAGCTGGTGGCCTCGGCTTGGTTGAAGGCGGTCTGGAGTGAATATTGGCCGCTATCTAACCCAGCGATGAGCGTCAGAGTCTTGAACGATGAGCCAGGGGGATAGAGCCCTTGCAGAGGGCGATTCAAGAGCGGGGCGGTGCCATCAGCACTGAGCTTCGCCCAATATTCCGCGCTCACGGTCGTCTTGGGGTTATCCGCCGCTGGGGCGAAATTGCCCAACGTATCCGCATTGAAGTAGGGACGGCTCAGCATGCCCAGGACCTGCCCATTGCTGGGA
>JACDGC010000421.1 GCA_013815535.1 Ktedonobacterales bacterium | reverse complement strand
CGTGATCGTTGGCATGGCAGGGCTGGTCTACGCTTCGGTGCAGCAAAACTATCGCGCCTCGGCGAACGATCCGCAGATTCAAATGGCGCAAGATGCCCGCGTGGCCCTGCAAGCGGGGACACCAGCGGGGAACTTGGTGGCGGCGCACACGGTCGATCTGGCCAGCAGCCTGGCACCGTATATGATCATCTATGATGCGCAAGGGCAGGTGATGGCCTCATCCGCCAGCCTGAATGGCACGACACCGACCATTCCCCCCGGTGTGCTCACCAGCGCGAAGCATACGGATGTGAATCTGGTGACGTGGCAGCCCGCAGTGGGAGTGCGCAGCGCCGTCGCCGTGGTGGCCTACCCAGGTGGCTATGTGTTGGCAGGCCGCTCGATCACCGTGATCGAGAAGCGCGAGAGCGCGACTGAAACCATCGCAGGGGCAGCGGCCCTTGCCTTGCTGGCGGCATCGCTGGTGGGCGTCGTCGCCAGCCGCTGGCTGCTGACACGGCTCGATGGCACGGCGGCCTAGCGGCGCGCGAATTCACGTTCGAGCGCGTCGAGACTGATGTGGATGGTGGTGGGTCGCCCATGGCAACAGCTATGGCGCGCGCCCGCCGCTTCGAGTTGGCGCACCAGTTCGCGTTGCTCATCGGGGGCAAGGGACTTGCCCGCCTTGATGGCGGCACGGCACGCGATATTCGCCAGGGCATGCTCTTCCCAGGTTTCGGCGTGACCCACGTGGTCACCACCGACGAGATCCGGCAAGAGATCCGCCAGGCCATCCGCCGAGGCATGGCTGGCCAGCGGCGCGGGCACCGCGCGCACCATCAGCGACGCCGCGCCAAAAGGCTCCAGGTCGAAGCCCAGTTGTTGCAGATCAGCCAGGCGCTCTTCCACGGCTTCATAGACATCTGGGGGAAGTTCCACCACCACGGGTTCCAACAAGGCCTGGGCGGGCAGCGCTTGCGCCCGCCATTGCGCCACCATCTTTTCCAAGAGGATGCGCTCATGCGCGGCATGTTGGTCGATCATATACATGCCATCTGGCCCCTCGGTGATGATGTAGCTTTGCGACATCTGCCCCAACACCCGCATCACAGGCAGGCGATTGCGGGGCGGGGGGGTCGCCGCTGTGTGATGCACCTCCAGCGGGCGCTCGGCTCCCCGCAGTTCATGGGGGTTCCAGAGGGGCTGCTCAGCGCGGCGCGGCGCGGTGGGGGGCGGCGCATCATCCACCGCCGCCATCGCCAGTCCACCCGCCGTTGCCGGGGGCGCATCTGCTGATGGTACGCGGACCACCGCATCCCCCGACTCTGTCGCTGCGGGCAATGGTGCGCTTTCGTGGTCAGGCGCAGCAGGGGTGGGCCAGGGGGTGGCAGCCGGAGCAATCACGGTGAAGGCCCCCGCAGAGACGACGGGGGCAGCCGTGGTGTCGATGATGGCGGCGCGGACGGCGCGCTGCACAGCGGCATAGACCTGCCGCTCGCGCGCAAACTTGACCTCGGTCTTCGCGGGATGCACATTGACATCCAGCAGAGCGGGGTCCAGGGTGATGTCAATGACGCTGATGGGGTGGCGACCAGTCAGCAGCAGCGAGTGATAGGCTTCCTCGATGGCATAGCTGAGCGATTGGCTGCGAACCCAGCGGCGATTGACGAATAGATGCATATGCTGCTTGTTGGATTTGTAGACGGCTGGGCGGCTCGTCATGCCCCGCACAACGGGGGGGCGCTCCAGCAAGGGCAACGCGGCGACGGTGGCAGGGTCGCCATAGGCAACATCGACCATCCCCTCCGCGACGATCAGATCATAGACCGCCGCGATGGCGCTCGTCAGCGTGCCATCGCCAGGGGTGCGTAGCGCCAGCCGCCCTTCATTCTGGACGGTGAAGGCAATCTCTGGATAGGCCAAGGCATAGCGCTCAAGGATCTGCATGCAATAGCCCGCTTCGCCCTGCCGCGATTTCAGGAATTTCAGCCGCGCGGGAACATGGGCAAAGAGGTCGCGCACCGTGACGATGGTGCCTGGCGGCATCGCATGCGCCACCACCTCGCCCAACTGCCCATGCAGCATCTCTAGCCGTGCGCCTGCTTCAGCCTCGGCGGGGCGCGCGGCGAAGGTGACGGCAGCAACGGCCCCCACGCTCGCCAGCGCCTCGCCGCGAAAGCCCAAGGTATGCAGCACCTCGAAGTCGTCCATCCCGCGCAGTTTGCTGGTGCCGTGCCGCGCGAAGACGAGTGGCAATTCATCACGTGCGACCCCGCGCCCATTGTCGGTGACGCGGAGCGTGGTGGTGCCGCCGCCTTGCAGATCCACCGTGATGCGTGTCGCGCCCGCGTCGATGGCGTTCTCGACCAGTTCCTTCACGATGGAGGCGGGCCGTTCCACGACCTCGCCTGCCGCGATCTTCGCCGCCACGTCGGGTGCCAGGATTTGGATGCTGCTCATGGGCTCTTCCGTCGCCTTTCTGCTGGGCCTTACAGGATAGTATAGCATTCTCACGCCTGGTTTCAGAAATGGCGGTACACGCTGATGCCGCCGTGGAGATGGTTGCCAATACGCGTAAAGACATGACACAAAACCAGAAGTCAACAGCGAAATAAGGAGCGAACCGCACACCACGCAGCCTGATTGATCAGACGATCTTTGCAGGAGGAGAACCCATGGCATCTCACGACTGACGTTGACAGGGGCGACGCCCAATAAGGTATGGTAGAGGAGAACGATCGCATCCCGAGAGTGCGAAGACGCATTTCGACCAAGGAGCATCAGCATGCAACCAGAGCGCACACTCGACTATCTGATCATCGGTGGTGGCCTCGCGGGTGCCACCGCCGCCGAGGCCATTCGCGGGCGCGACAAGAATGGCACCATCTTGATCGTCACCAATGACACAGCGTTGCCCTACCACCGCCCACCCCTCTCGAAGGAATATTTGCGTGCCGAGGTCAACGACACGGGCACCTATGGAGATGGAGGGGTGTATGTGCAACTCCCTGACTGGTACGACGCGAATGGCGTGGAAGTGCTGCGCGAGGTGAGCGCGACAGGGCTGGACGCCGCCGCCAAGACCGTGACGCTGGATGATGGCCAGGTGATCGGCTTCGGCAAACTGTTGCTGGCAACGGGCGGCAGCCCCCGCACGCTGAGCATCCCTGGCGCGCAGCTCGCGGGGGTGCAGGTGTTGCGTTCGCTGGCTGACGCCGATGCCATCCGCGAAGCCCTCGCGCCGGGGCAGCGGGTGGTGGTGGTCGGCTCGGGCTTCATCGGGCTGGAGACTGCCGCCAGCGCTTTGCAAAAAGGCTGCACCGTCACCATCGTGGAGCCGCAGGCGCGGGCATGGCCAAACATGGTTTCGCCCGCAGTCTCGGAGTTCTTTCAGAGCCAATTCACTGCGCATGGGGCGACGCTGCGCTATGGCTACGCCGTGGTCGCTTTTGGCGAGGCACAGGATGACCGCGTGGGGGCCGTTCGCATTGCCAAGGGTGACGACATGAGCCAGACGGAGGAGATCCCGTGCGATCTAGTCATCATGGGGGTAGGCATCCAGCTCAACACACAATTAGCCCAAAATGGGGGATTAACCATCGACCCAAAGCATGGCATCGTGGTGAATGAACAGCTTGAAACGGCCCAGGTGGGCATCTTCGCGGCGGGTGACGCCGCCGCGTACCCCGACCCAGTGCTGGGCCGCATGCACTTCGAGCATTGGGATCATGCCATTGCATCGGGGCAGACCGCCGGAAGCAATATGGCGGGTGGCAACGAGCCCTATCAGCACGTGCCCTACTTCTTCTCGGACCAGTTCGATCTGTCGCTGAACATGCTGGGCTACCCCAGCGCCGATGCGCATATCACCCTGCGCGGCGACCCAAGCGCGAAAAAATTCACCGCGCTCTATGTGCAGGATAGCACCCTGCGCGCCGCGCTGATGGTCAACGACGACGCCCAGATGGACCAACTGCGCGACCTCATCCAGCGCGGCGCGAAGCTGACCGGCGGTGCCGCCGCGCTGGCCGATCCCGCGCGCGACTATGGCGAAGTGTTCAAGGGATGAGCCACCCACGGCGGTGAAAAGCGCCCAGTAGCAGCGGGTGGTTGCGCCATGGATGCCAACTGCCCGCTCAGGCTAATTCATCGTCCGCGCTGGTGTCTTCTTGGCCGAGGATGCCCTTGCGGAGGATCTCCCACGCCAGCAGACCGCATTTCTGGCGGGCCGGGCTGAGTTCGATGCCCAGCATGGCGAACATATCCTCTTTGGTGATGGCCGTCAGTTCGGTCAGGGTTTTGTCAAGCATCTCATCCGTCAGCAACGAAGCTGCAGCCTGGCTGATGGCACAGCCCTGCCCATTGA
>JACDGC010000420.1 GCA_013815535.1 Ktedonobacterales bacterium | reverse complement strand
TCCCAAATCCGGCACGCCAGGAACGAGTGATGAAGTCTCGGAGGTCGGTTGGTTCGCGCCCGATGCCCTGCCGGAGCCATTGCTTCCCAAGCACCGCCAACGCCTGCTGGATGCGCTGAAGCAAGGCGAACATGCCATCATCGCGAGCCAGACCTCATCTTCCGTGGAAGATCAAGGTGGTACAGAGTGACTTTGAGCGCGGTCGCATTCCCCCAAAAGTCGCCAAGAGCGGCCTTTTTTCGTTTATTATGTCATGATGAGTTATGAAACGATGGTAATGGCGGTGCGGGGTGGATTTCGTGCGGCGGAGGAACCGTTCATGCGTGCCACGATCTTAGTGGTCGAAGATGATCGGTCAATCGCTGATCTGCTGACAACCATTTTCACCGGAGAGCAGTATGCCGTCGAGCATGCCAGCACCGGGGAAGATGGCTTGCGGCGTGCGCTGCACCACCCCCCCGACTTGATCTTGCTGGACCTGAACTTGCCAGGGATGGATGGCTTCGAGGTGCTGCGCCTGTTGCGCGCCGAAGCGAAGACCATGCATGTGCCGGTCGTCATCTTGACCGCGCGCCAAGAGTTAGGCGACAAACTGCACGCCTTCAACGTCTTGCATGTCAATGATTACCTGACCAAGCCGTTCAACAATGACGAACTGTTGGCGCGGGTGCGGGCACTGATGCACAACACCCAGCAAGCGCTGTTGTCGCCCTTGACGCGCCTACCGGGGGGCACCCAGATCGAGCGGGCCATCGAGCAACGTTTCGCGGCAGGGTCCCCGTGGACCTTCATCTACATCGACCTGGACCACTTCAAAGCCCTCAATGATGGCTATGGCTTCTGGCGTGGCAATGAGATGATCCGCCTGTTGACCGGCGCGGTGGTCGCGGCGACGGCGGAATGTGGCAATCCAGCGGATTTCGTCGGCCACATCGGTGGCGAAGACTTCGTGGTGATCACCACGCCCGAGACGATCCACCCGCTGTGCCGGGCAATCATCCAACGCTTCGCCGAGAGCAGCCGCCACTTTTACCGCGCGGAGGATCTGGCACGGGGGGCCTTCTTGGCAGTGGGCCGTGCGGGGCCAGAGCAACTGTTTCCCCTGGTGACGGTGTCCATCGCCGTCATCCCTTCCACCCAACTCAAGGAAGGCGTCACGCTGGATGACCTCAGCCAGCGCGCGGCCCGCATCAAAACGCAATCCAAGGCAGCGGCAGGCAATTGCTACATCATCGACGGCGAAGACGAGGTATACTGCGAACCGTAAGGCAGTTCTCGCCTAGGTGTGCAGGCTATCCCAGAACGTGTCGGACAACGGTGATGGCTTGTAGTATCCCCGCAACCACTGGCCTGCCTCCTTCTCGGGATTGGGGCAAGGATTTGGGGCATCCAGCAAGCAGTCGCCCGCCCATTCAGTATTGATAGCCCAACTTGGCTCATTGAGGCCCACCACCCCATTCGCGCCTGCCACCGACGGATCAGCCGCCGCCGAGCGTGGCGAAATGGGATAATCCGAGGCCCAGACGACGCCGAGCCACCACGGCTTATTGCCGAAGGTGTCCAGCAGCGCCTTCATATCGTTGGTCTGTTCCACATTGTCTGGCTGGCTATTGAGGGTGTCGCGCGAGCCAGGGCTCACATTCGCGCCACTGGTGCTCTCGTACCCAGCGGCGGTGAACAGCAAGGGTAGGTCGACATACTGGTCATGGACCTTTTTCAGCGCGGCATAGGAGTTCAGGGGATTGCTCGGATCGAGCCCTTGCCACGCATCCTGTAGCTGGGCCGAGGAGCGATCCCCACCTTTGGTAAGCGGGAAGAAAGCATCGACACCAATGATGTCGAGCGCGTCCCACCACGTGATCGTGGAATATTCGGGGGTGCCGAGAATGGATGGGTCCACCGTTGCAGCGAAGGTCAGACGGCCCGTATATCCGCTATTTTGAATGGCCCTGACCATATGACGCCACTCTTGATCATGCCGTCCATAGCATTTAGCATACCCCTCACAAGCCTTGGGTTTGGGGTTGCCTTTAGCATCCACATAGCCAGCGAGCGTGTTTGAATCGGTATCGGTGGCAATGAATGAGAGGTCGTGCCCAATGATCATCAATGGCACGTTGTACTTCTCTGCCAACTGGGCATAGTGTAGAACGAAATTCGTATAACTTTTGAACCAGGTTTGCTCTGAACGCGTATCGCTCGTCCAATCGGTGCCAACATGTGTGGATAAAGGATTGATGCCAGCCGGACCAGTCAAGCGCAGATCAAGCTTGATAGCGGGGGTGAGGCCCGCATTTTGCGCCGCCGTGATGAGATCGATATACGTTTGGTCAGGGTAGGTGTCAGCATTCTTCTGATAGACGACCGTTGGGTTGAGGGTGCCATTGGAGTAAAAGGCTTCGTTGGCGGTGACGGTGATGACGACCAGATTCATGTGATAGTTCGTGGCTTCATCGCTCAGGTTCTTCGCGTTGATATCAGGATGATTGTACCCATAGGTTTTGGGGGTGAAGGACCCCGACCAGTAATAATCAAACCCCTGGATCTGGGGCAATTGGTTGACGACGCCCTGCGCCCGCGCATTCACGCCCTGTGGCAAGAAGATGAGGGCAGTGCCGAGTTTGAGCGAGACGAAACCCACCACCACGGCCAGCGCCACCGAGATGAGGGCCCCCACCAGCGCGGAGCCGCGCCCCGGCACCGGATCGGTCGGATGCAACAGCGGGGTTGGTTGGGGCGAAAGGGGCGATGGATCGAGTGACATGCGAATGCGTCCTCCAGGAAAGAATCAGATGGGAAAAGCGAGTTTGCGATATTTGACACTGGATTCGTGCCAGGCTTCGTCAGAAAGGCCCAGTTTTTCGCGCAACGTTTCGGGTGAGGTGCCCGCCCGCAATTGGCGCACGGCAAAGGCATCGCGCAGCAGTTGCAGCGTCACACGGCGGGCTATCCCCGCGTGCTTCGTCGCGCGTGCCAGGATGTAGGTCAGATTGCGATCTGTGCAGTCAAAGATCACCTCTTGCGGATTGTAGAACCGCTCATAGCGCGCATATGCCGCTGTAAAAGCGGGGGGCATCTGCACCAAGCGATCACGCTGGGGGCGATTGTGCCCCAACCGGATGAGCACGGTTGGCGCGGCGGGGTTGTTGAGATCCACTTGCCCAGGCGTCAATGCCAAGAGTTCTTCTTTCTTCAGGCCGCCATCTAGGGTCAGCATGACCAACAAGTGACAACGCGCGTCAGCCTCCGCCGCCGCGACCAGGCGCGCCAGTTCATCTTCGTGCAGCAGGTCGGGCAGAGGTGGCAGCGGGCGGGCAAAGACCAGCGACTGCGCCAGATTATCGTGCAACACGCCTGCCGAAGCCAACCAACCAAAGAAGTTTTTCAGAAACGTGACCCGTCGCGCCACCGTCTTCGGGGCGGGGTGCAGTTCACTTCCCCACTTCAGGAAGAGCAACCAATCCACCAACTGCTGCCGCGTGACCGCGCGAATGGGCGTTTCACTACCCAAAAAGCGCGCCAGCAAACGGAGGTCCGACAGGAAACAATCGATGGTGTGCGCCGTGTGATCGCTCAAGAGCAAGAAATTGCGATAGGGCAAAGCCAGCCCTGCCAGCGAGGTGGTGCCATCAAAGCTTGGCAGCGGTGCGAGCGGCGACGGCTCGGGGTGGGCGGGCACAGGCGCTTCCCACACGGGGAACAGCCCTAGCTGATCCACGGGCGGATCGCGCGGTTTGGTTTTACGTGGCATCGGCTCCAGCCCCTTTCATGCGCGCTCGCGGTATCGAAGATAGTATAGCAGCAGTGCGTCCGTTGGCATAGAGGCACAGGAAATTTGTCGCGGCCCCGCGTGTTTCCCCGGATGCCATCGCCTCAACAGAGAAGGGTGAGGACGTGACGAAGGTCGCAGAAAAGCTCGACAGCTCATACCTTGCGATGAACCAGCGAGATCGAAAACGGGACCGGATGTGGGTACATCCGATCCCGCTGTGGGGCATTGCCGCGTTCCTAGACGTCCGATTCCGTCGGCGCGTCGGGGGTCGCGTCGTCGGGGACAGGCACACCATTCGCGCGTTCGGGGGTGGGCTCTGGATCGTTCTGGCGCGTACGCGCCTGGGCGAAGGCCGCACCGAAAGCGGTGGTGGGGGCATCCTCGGGGGAAGGGACAGGTGGTGGCGGCGTGGCAGTGGCACCGTTATTCGCGGAGCCATTGTTGTTGCGCGGCGCAGGGGCCGCTGCGATGGCATCTGCCGCAGCGTGGTCCTGCTGCATCTGGCTATACGCATGATCAAGCAGGTCGTCGCTCAGTTCGGGGGTGGCACTGGTGGGCGACGATGCCTCACGCATGCTC
>JACDGC010000419.1 GCA_013815535.1 Ktedonobacterales bacterium | reverse complement strand
CCTGGAAACGCCCCCCAAAAGACGATCCTTGCTCCAGATATCGTGATACTACGCGCGAGTGGTCCAGCAAGTTTCACACATGTCACACATGATGTACCCATGATTGCGGTTGAGGTCGTTTCACCTAACCAAACGCTTGATGAGATTCGCCTCAAAGCCGCATTCTACCAAAGCGCGGGCGTCGATGAAATATGGATGCTGGACCCGAATACCCGTAGCGCTGAAATGTGGAACGCGCAAGGGCAGACGCAACTGACCGCCACGCAACCACTCACCAGCGCACTGCTCCCTGGCTTCAGCGTGATCCTCGAAACACTCTTCGCCTGATTCCCCAAGAGAGCATCCTCCGAAAAATCAGAGATTTTGCCGCCCACTCCTTCCCCAGCGCGCAAAGCGTCGCCGCCTGTGTTATGGTATAGACAGCAGAGATTGCTGACACGCAACGACGTCATATTAAGAGGAGCCACGCCCGCATGGCTATGGATATCAGCCGCCGCTATGTCATCATCGGCAACGGCGTCGCTGGGACGACCTGTGCACAGATGTTGCGCAAGAACGATCCCACCTGCGTCATTCACCTCATCACCAACGAGCCATATCCACTTTATAATCGCGTTTCGTTGCCGCGCTTCTTGCAGGGCGTCTTGACCGAAGAGAAGGTCATGATCCGCAATCGCGAATGGCACGAGCAGCAACAGATCGAGCTATTGACCGAGACGCTGGTGAACCGCATCGACGCCGAAGAGCGCGTCGTCTTCACCGACAAGGGCCACCAGTTGCGCTATGATGCTCTGCTGGTCGCGACGGGCGGCTGGGCCAACAAGCTTCGCGTTCCTGGTGCGGAACGCGTGAAGCACATCTACAACTTTGTGACGCTCGACGACACCAAAGAGATCATTGCTCGCGCGTTGGAATCCAAAACCGCCGTCGCCAGCGGTGGCAGCTTCATTGCCTATGAGATGGCTGAGGGCTTCAACGTCCGCAATCTGCACGTCACGTGGTTGATCCGTGGTCCGCGATGGCTGCGCTATAACCTGGATGAAGAGGGTGGTGCGCTGGTGGATGGCATCGCGCGCAAACACAACGTCGACATCCTTTATGGCGAAGAGATCAAGGAAGTCGTTCCGGCGAACGGTGTGCCATCCTATGTCGTCACCAGCAGCGGCAAACAGATTCAGGCGGATGTCATCGGCATCGGTTTGGGTCTGACGCTCAACACCAGCGTGCTGGCGGGCACAGGGGTGGAGACGCGCGGCGGCATCATCGTCAATGAATTCCTCGAAACGAATGTGCCGGGCATCTTCGCGGCGGGCGACGTGGCGGAGTTCTATGACCCGACGCTGGGCCGCCACCACACGATGGGGACGTGGGATAACGCCGCCTCGCATGGGCGCGTGGCCGCCGCCAACATGGCCGGGGGACACACGCCCTATGTCGATGTGCCCACCTACACCAGCCCGCTCTTCAACACCACCATCGCCTTCATCGGCTCGCCCGAGGCCAACAATGAGGAACTGACCTCCATCTCGCGCACCACCATTGATGACAAGGGCAATCCTGCCTATCGCAAGTTCTTCTTCAAGGACGATCGCGTGGTGGGCGCGATCTTCATTGGTGGCACCAAGGGCCGCAAGACCACGGGGAAGCTCGTCAAAGCGGGCACCGTCTACGCGACCGCTGAAGAGAAAGAAGCCCTCTTCACCATCGAGTAAGTGCGGCAGACGCGTGGCACGGATCTCCCGCCAGTGTTGTTGCCCAGGTGCGGTCACGCGGAAGGAGCGGCGGTCATGCTCAGCCCAGCACTGTCAGATGACACGACGCTCATCCTGACCTGCGCCATCCCCGCGCCGCCCGCCGCTGTCTTTGCCGCCTGGACGCAGCCAGAACACATCGTGCGCTGGTGGCCACAGACGGCAGAGATCGATGCCCGTGTGGGTGGAAGCTACCACTTGGGTTGGCCCACCCTCAATCAGCATCTGCGTGGCACCTATCTGGTGGTGGTGCCAGCGGCTGTGCTGACCTTCACCTGGCGCTGGGATGACGCCACGGCGGAGGGGGATGCGCCGCGCGTGGTCGCGCTCACGTTTGCCCCAGATGGCGCGGCGGGCACGCGCATGACGCTGACCCATGGTCCATATGCCGCCACATCAGCGGACCAAGAGATTCGCACGGCGCACCATCTGGCAGGCTGGCAACATTTCTTGCCGAAGTTGGTGGCGCTTTTCACCACCGCGCCATGATCGACCTCGCCGCCATCGTGCAATCACCCGCCATGGCGCGCGTCGCAGGCGTGCTGGCCCATTTGGCGGCGCGTGGGCTGGGCACTCCCGCTGTGGCGAGTGGCTTTGTGCGCTGTCATCTGCTGGGCGTGCCGCCAACGGATGTAGACATTCACTATGTCGGTGGCATCCCCACAGCAACGGCGGAGGCATGGCTGCGCGACGAAGTGCGGCAAGCAGGCGACGCGGCGGGCGAGTGGGACATCTGGAACTTTACTGAGCATGATCCGCGCATCACCTCAACCGCGTATGGATATCGCGTGCATTTCGTTTCGACCATCGACTGCGTCTACCTGGGGGCGGATGGCGCGCTGCATGACCTCACGGGGCGCGGCGTTGCGGATGCCGACCAACGCGTTCTGGCGCTTACCCACCTCACCGTCACGGACTATCCCTACACCCCCGGCCAATTATGCTATCTTTATCTGGAGGGGTGTCGCCGGATGTATCTCTATGGGTTAACACCAACCTCTGCCAGCGCCACGGCACTGCGGGCACACACTGGTCTGTGGCAAGCCGCCCAACCAGCGGATCGCCGCTATCTGCGCGACCGGGTGCGGCAAAAGCTGACGGCTGAGCAGCGCGCACAAGCCCAGGCGCTCTATGCGCGCTACGGTTGGGATGCCGTGTTCACCCCAGAGGATGGCGCTGATGTCTGATCATGCACGACCCGCCACGCTGCGGGGGCACGTTGCCCTGGTGACGGATGGGGGGCGCGGCCTGGGGGCGGCCATCGCATTGGCGCTGGCGGCGGCAGGCGCGACGGTCGCCACCCTGGCCCACGAGTCATGCGAATTGACCGCCGTGGCGGCGATGCTGCGGCTGGGCGGCCACCAAACCCTCGGCGTGACGGCCCCCGACTATGCCGATGCTGCCGCTGTGGCGGAGGCCATCGACGCGGCACGTGACTATCTCGGCCCCATCACCATTTTGGTGGATGTCGTGGGCCTGCCCACCGTGCTCGCCGACGTTCTACCCGACATGGCCGCTGCTGGTTGGGGCTGCTTCATCACCAGTTTACCCGCCGCCGCGCCTGGGCCAGGGATCGCGTGGTTGCAGTTAGCCCCCACCGCCCCACCTGAAGCGACCGCCGCACAGGTGCGCGACTTCTGCCTGGCGGCCCTCCCGCCCGCATAACAAGGGGCACTGTGAGGGGAAGGACCAGGCTGCCAGGCTGGCATCCAAGTTGCGGGCCATGCAACGGTAACTGGCCATCTTTCGAGCGCTTTCCTGGCTTTTTGCATTCCAGCAATCAAGCTGGCGCAGCCACATCCGCGCTTTTTCAGGCGTTTTGGTCAGCGGGGGGATCGCACTATGGCGGGATCATTTTCCATCGGGCGCATCGCTGGGATTCGCATCGAAGTCAACGCGAGTTGGCTCATCATTTTGCTCTTGTTGACGGTGTCGTTGGCGACCAGTTGGTTCCCTTCAGCCATCCCTGGGATGTCCTTTGGGCTCTATCTTGGGTTGGGGTTCCTGGCGGCGGTGTTGCTCTTCGTCTCGGTGTTGCTGCACGAACTGGCACATTCGCTGGTGGCGCGGGCGCGCGGGCTGAATGTCAGCAGCATCACGCTCTTCATCTTTGGCGGCGTGTCGAATCTGGAACAAGAGCCGCGCACGGCGGGGGCGGAGTTTCAGCTTTCCATCGTGGGGCCACTCACCAGCCTGCTGATCGGTGGGGTGATGTTCGCCATCAGTCGCGTCATCCCCAGTGGCAGCCATGCGCTGCTCGCGTTGTTGGGCTATCTGGCGCTGACGAATGTGCTGTTGGGCGTCTTTAACCTCATCCCTGGTTTTCCGCTGGATGGTGGGCGGGTGCTGCGCAGCATCGTCTGGGGGGCGACGGGCAACCTGCGCACCGCCACGCGTGTCGCCACAGGCGTGGGGCAGGTGGTGGCGTATCTCTTCATTGGCTGGGGCATCATTCAGGTCTTTGGGGGGAATCTGCTGGGCGGCATCTGGACGGGCTTCATTGGCTGGTTCTTGCTGAATGCCGCGCAAAGCAGCAACGCGCAATCCGTCTTGCAGAACGTCTTCGCGGGCGTGACGGTCGGTCAAGTGATGCAGCCACCAAC
>JACDGC010000418.1 GCA_013815535.1 Ktedonobacterales bacterium | reverse complement strand
CTCCTGGCTGGTATGTCGCTCGCGATGGCCATGTCATCATCAGCATGCCCGGTGTCCCCCGCGAAATGAAGAAGATGTGGGAAGAACAAGCGCTGCCGCGCCTGCGCGCTCTGGCGGGTGGCACGCTCTTCACGCGCATTCTGCGCGTCACTGGGGTAGGCGAATCCACCGTGGAAGAGCGCCTGGGCGACCTCATCCACGCCACCAACCCCACCGTTGCCACCTATGCCAAGTTCGACGCGGTGGATGTGCGCATCTCGGCTAAGGCCGTGAATGCGGGGGAGGCCGAAACCTTGCTGGCCCCCGTCGAAGCGCAGATCTGCCAAATCTTTGGTCGCCGCATCTTTGGCACCGGCACCCAGGCGCTCGCCAGCGTCGTTGGTGGCCTGCTGCGCACGACCGGCTGGCAACTCGCCGCGATGGAGTCCTGCACAGGTGGCTTGCTTTCCAGCTATCTCACCGACCATGCGGGTAGCTCCGATTTCTTTCGTGGCGGTGTCGTCACCTACGCCACCGACTTGAAGGCGCGGATGGGCGTGCCCCAGGCCACGCTGGACCAGTTCGGTGTCATCAGCGATGAGACGGCGTTGGCGATGGCCCAGGCCGTGCGTGGCGACCTCGGCGCTGATGTCGGCGTCGGCATCACGGGCGTTGCTGGCCCCGACAGCCAGGAAGGCAAACCCGTCGGCGAGGTCCACATCGCCGTTGCCTCGCCCCGTGGCACCGAGGTCCGCCAGCTCCTGTGGCGCGGCGAACGCACCGACATCAAGCACCGCGCTGCCATGGCCGCGCTGGATCTGTTGCGCCTGCATTTGCTGGGCGAGGTCGAAGGGTGAGGTGGAACGAGAATCTCAGACGCATGCAAGCATGCTTGCATGCGTCTGCCCTTGCCCTTAGCGTTGGCTCAGCAGCATGGCCGCCGTGCCCGCTCCGCCGATCAGGTTGAGTGAGCAATGGATGATCATCCCCAGGCGGATGTTGCGCAGCCACCAGACGGGGAAGACCAGCGACATCAGCGCCACCAAGATGGTCGGGTAGAGCCACGGTTGCCACAGGTGATAGACGGTGAAGAGGCCGAGATTGATCCACGGGGCTGCCTTGCCATAGCGTGCCAGCCGAGGCAGCAGATAGCCACGAAAATATAGTTCCTCCACGATGGGCGCGATGAGGCCGTTCAGGATGAGCAGCGCCACCAGCGTCACCACCAGCACCGTCCGGTCGGTCCCTGCCAGATTGGTCCGCAAGAACCAATCTGGTGCCCAGGCAAAGGCGTGGTGGGCCAGCCAATCGCTGGCAGGTGCCAGCGCCCCATACCACCCGAAGCTCCAGATGATGCCCAGTGGCACAAAGACCAGATAGCGCCAGAAGGGCAAGCGCCGTCTGAAGACGACCACCCCTGCCAGCGAGAGCCGCCCATTCCGCCGATAGCCTTGATAGATCAGATGCCCCAATTGCGACGGCAGCGCCGCCACCACGATGGCGATCAACAGCGCATCCAGTGCGGGCAGGCCGAAATGTGCCACCAGGGGATAGCACGCTAGGTAGACACCCAAAATCAATACGCCTGGGATGAGATGCAAAATCACCGACTGCCCCAGTGAGTGCTGGTCTGCTGGCACGTCATCATTGCTGGTGTTGGGTAAGGTGAGGTTCATGGATTTAGGCTCCCTTCTGGTTCGCGTCTGTCGCGGCCAATAGCCGCAGCACCAGCACCGTCAGCCCCGCCCCAAAGAGGGCGCTGCCCATGGAAATGAGGACGGTGCGCGCATAGGCATCGGCCATGCTTTGGGCGGCCACCAGCAGCGCGCCCGTCGCTACCGCGAAACCGCAGAAAAGGATGATCGCGTAAAGGGTGTTGCGTTGCATATGATTGCTCCCGGTTTGGCCCGTTAGGATACATACATTTTGAAATGTATGTATCGCGGTTAAAAAAATTAGGCTTGGATGCCACGGATGAAGAGATCGACCAAGGCAGGTGCCCGTTCGCGCAATGAAAAGGCAGCCGGATCGATCAGCCACAGATGAAAAATCCCTTGCTGATAAGCGAGAAAGCCCCGGGCGATGTCTTCGGGGGTGGCATCCGTACGGAGTGCGCCCGTGCTGATGCCCGCCTGCATGATGCCCGCCAGTTGGGCGAGCAATGCGCGTGTGCCCGCCAGTTGGGTGCCCCATACCTCTGCCAGTTCGGCATTGTGTTCGGTCTTGAAGAGCGACAACTCCATCACGGCGCGCAGTTCGGGGTCGTCTTCCAGCGTTGTCAGCAGGCGCGTCAAGATGCGGCGGCAGACAGTGATGAAGCTGCCGCCTTCGGCTGCCGCACTGGCCATGATGGCCCCCCCTTGCCCGCCATAGGTTTGCAGCAAGCTGCCATAGAGCTCAGCCTTGCTGGCGAAGTGCCAATAGACCGCCCCGCGCGTCACGCCCGCCGCCCGTGCCACTTGGTCAAGCGTCGTCGCGCTATACCCGTTCTGGCTGAAAACCGTGAGCGCCGCTTTGAGAAGCGCTTTGCGGGTTTCGGCAGCCTCAGCAGCGGTCTTCTTCATTCCATCCTCCTGATACATACATACTAGCATGTATTTTAATGGCTGTCAAGTGCTGATGCGATGGAGTGCCATCGGGATGCACCTGAAGTTGGGGGGAATTAGGGGGTAGCGAACAGGTGCGCCGTCAGAAACTCGACACCATGGCCACCTGCCTGGTTCTCAGGGCAGTCACAGAATCCCGGCGGAGGCGGCGCATGCTTGCAGTAGGGTGGGCATGCGCGAACGTTGCCGAGGGCAGATGGGGCATCCCTCGTTCGGGGACGGCGGCGCGCTGTCGCCTTTGCCAGTGCTGAGGGCTGCTTTGTTGGCTGATTTACGCGGCGGTAGCCAAGCGCATCGGCGCGATCACATTTTCGACGATGTCGAGCAAGTCATCCAGGTCGAAAGGTTTGTGCAAGATGGCGCTGATGGGCAGTCCCCGGAGTTTGGCCGCTGGGGCCGCGTCGGCGGTCATCACCGCGATGTGGGTGTCGCGCAGTTGGGGCAGCGCCATCGCCTGACGGATGAAGGTGGCACCGTCCATCCCTGGCATGGTTAGGTCGACCAACAGCAATGCGGGCGCGCACTCTTGCGTGTGCAGCCATGCCAAGGCTTCGTCGCCGTGACGTGCCCAGGCTGCCTCATAGCCCTCGATTTCCAGAACGATGCGGATCATTTGGGCAATTTCCGCGCAGTCATCCACGATATAGACATCCATCATGCGCCCGTGGTTCCTTTCAAATCAACGTGATCAGTGCGAATGGGGGAAGCGCGCGGCTTCTCTTTCCACCATACCCAGGCCGCAATGCCAGCCGTGCCGCCAGATTCGGAGGGCCGTGTGGCCAGGGCCGCGTGATGCGCCTCACGAGGGGAAGGCGGCTATTTGCCGCGTGGTTATACTAAGGATGAGCGTCGTACAAGATCGCTCTTGGCCGGACGCGCCAACAGCAACAGGGAAGGGCCAGGATGCCACCATTATGCCAGATCGCGATGCCAACCCAACGCCGCCGTTTCGTCTCGTGCGAACCCGTGCGGAAGATGACGCCGAACGCTTCATGACCGAAAACCCCACCGTACGCCTGGGCCAGCGCGATGAGTCAGACGCCTGGGCGGCGGCGGGCAACCCCGACGTGAGCGAACTGCCTGGCGAGGGGCAGCCGCTGTGGATGGCGACGGAGGATCTGTGGGCGGTGAGTTCGGCGCATGGGGCATGGCAGATGCGCCACAGCGACAACCAAAGTGACTTCTTGGTCATCGAGCCGTCTATTGGTTCCTTGACGGCAGGGGCCGCCTCCCCCCCGCCTGTGCCGTCGCGTCCGGTTGTGGCGACCAACATCCCCTCTGCCCCTCTGGCTGTTCCGCCCCCCAGCAACAGTTGGGGGACGCGCGGCGCGATCTTGCCCTATGACGATACCCTGCGCCAGATCAGCGTCGAGATTCAATCCGCCATCGAGGCGCATTTGCTGGGCAGCGGCGAAACGCTGCCGATGGAGCGCTCCCCCGAAGCGACCGAACTGGTGCGCCGTCTGACCCTGAATTATCTGCGCAATGACCGCGTCACGGCGGATGCGGTGGGCAACCCCACGGACGCTGAGCGCTTGATGAGCGCAGTGACGGACGAGGTGCTGGGCTATGGCCCACTGGACCCGCTGCTGCGTGATGAGAGCGTCAGTGAGATCATGGTGACGGGCGCGCACATGACCTATGTGGAGCAGGGTGGCCGTTTGCATGAAGTGCCGGTGCATTTCGTGGATGATGCCCATTTGTTGCGGATCGTCCGCAAGCTGCTGACCCCCTTGGGGATGAGCGTCACCCCCGAGCACCCCATCGCGACTGGGCGTATGGCTGACG
>JACDGC010000417.1 GCA_013815535.1 Ktedonobacterales bacterium | reverse complement strand
GCGCGCAGGGTCGCCGCCAACTGCTCGGGCACGACGGCGAACGGCAGACGCAACGCCGCCGGAACGAGATAGAGCGCGCTGCCGGGGGCTAGTTGATCGAGAAACCAGAGGCGCTCTTGCCCGGCTGACAGCACCAACGGCTGCCCACGGGCTACGCGGGGGATGGTCGTGAGCGCGGTCGTCGTCTCAGTGGTGTCCCCTTCCCCCAACTGCGCGACGAGACCCGCGACAGTCGGCGCGGCGAAGAGCATGCGCAGCGTGACCTCTTGGCCCAACGCGGCGCGGAGCCGGGTGATCAAGCGTGTCGCCAGCAACGAGTGCCCACCCAGCGCAAAGAAGTCCGCTGTCACCCCCACTTTGTCGCGGTGCAACACCTCCGCCCATATCGCCGCCACTTGCGCTTCACGCGGCGTGCGGGGGGCCACATCGTCTTCGGGGGCCGTCCAGAGGGGAACGGGCAACGCCCGACGATTGACCTTGCCATTGGCCGTCAGTGGTAAAGCCTCCATGACCACCATGGCAGCCGGAACCATATAATTGGGCAAACGCTGGGCGAGCGCATCGCGCAGCGCCGCGATCTCGATCACCGCCCCTGCTTGGGGGACGAGATAAGCGACGAGCTGTTTTTCGCCGGGTACATCTTCACGGGCGATGACCAACGCCTGCGCCACCGTGGGGTGCGCTTGCAACGCGTGCTCGATCTCGCCTAACTCGATGCGATATCCCCGCAGCTTCACCTGCCCATCGGTGCGGCCAATATAGGCTATCGCGCCTTCGGCATCATAGCGGCACAGGTCCCCCGTGCGGTAAAGCCGTGCCCCTGGTGCCGTGCTGAAGGGATCGGGGATGAAGCGCTCACGCGTCAATTCAGGCCGCCCCCGGTAGCCACGGGCCACGGGCGTGCCGCCGACATAAAGTTCACCCACCACCCCGACGGGGACAGGTTGCAGATCAGCATCCAACAAATACAGTTGCTCATTGGGGACGGGGAAGCCGATGGGCGGCGGCTGAGAGGGATCGGCGGGGTGCGCCGTCAGCAAGATGGCCGAGGCCGTCACCGTCGTCTCTGTCGGGCCATAGCCATTGATGAAGTCGGCGGGGAAATCAGCGGGGGGATAACGATGCAACGCTTCGCCACCCGTAAACACGCGACGCAGGGCGGTTCCTGCGGGCCACGGCAAGCCAAGCAATGGCTCAGCCAGCGCGGTGGGGATCATACTGACAGTGATGCGTTGATCGACCAGCCAATCACGCAGCGCCGGAGGATTGGTGCGCGTTTCTTCATCCACGATGTGCAGGCTGGCGCCACGCGTCAACGCCGCCCAAATCTCCAACATATTAGCATCGAAACCAGGCCCCACCAACTGCGAAAGCCGGTCCGCCGCGCCGACGGCATGGTATGTGGTGTACCACGCGATCAAGTTGCGCAAGTTGCCATGGGTGATCTCCACCCCTTTGGGCTGCCCCGTCGAACCAGAGGTATAGATGACGTAAGCCAGATGCTCGGCGGCGGTGTCCACCATCGGTGAGGTGGTTGGGTGCCCCCGCCAGGGCGCGTCGGGCACCGACACCACATGCACACCTGACAGGTCAAGACCTGTGAACCGCGCCGGATCGGTGATGACGACTGACACGCCGCCATCGCGCACCAGATAGGCGCGCCGTTCCTCTGGGTACGCAGGATCGATGGGCAGATACCCCGCCCCAGCCTGCCAGATGCCCAAGAGTGCCAAGATCATAGCAGGCGAGCGATCCAGGCACACGGCCACCAAATCCTCGTGACCGATGCCCCGCGCCCGCAGGTAATGCGCCAGTTGGTTCGCCTGCCCCATCAGGTCCGTGTAGCTCCACTCGGTCGCGTCACCTGCCACCGCCAACGCGTGGGGGGCGCGTGCCACCTGCACGGCGACAGCCCGGGGCACAAAGGGCAGATCAGCGATATCCACGGCGGTGGCGTTGCGCGTCACCACCAGATCCTGCCATTCGGCATCACTCAGCAGTGGCAAGCGCCCAACTGCTTGATCGGGGTTGGCCAGCGCCCCCGTTAACAAACGGAGAAAATGATCCACCAGCCGCGCAATGGTTGCCGCCTCGAAGATATCGGTGTTGTATTGCACGCTCCCGCGCAGCTCATCAGCGACTTCCGTCACCTCAAGCGTCAGGTCGAACTGGGATGTGCCCGTGTCAGTTTCGACGACCCGCACGCTGCCATCTGGTGTATCGAGCGTCCCCAGTGCGGTGTTTTGCAGCACAAACATCGCCTGAATCAAGGGGTGATAGCTGAGGTCGCGCGTCGGCTGCACCGCCGCCACGATGCGCTCGAAGGGAACGTCTTGGTGGGCAAAAGCATCTAGCGTCACCTGGCGCGTACGTGCCAGCGCGGCACGAAACGTCGGTGCCCCAGAAAGGTCGGCGTGCAGGGGAAGCGTGTTCACAAAAAAGCCGATCAAGTGGTCCAGTTCGGGGCGTTGGCGACCCGCGACCACCGTGCCCACCAAAAAGTCATCCTGGCGCGTATAACGGTGCAACAGCGCCTCGAAAGCCGTCAGCAGCGTCATATACACCGTGACGCCCTCGCTCTGGCTGAGGGCCTGCACCTGCTGGGTCAGCGCCGCCGGGATGGTGAATCCCTGGCGGATACCTCGGTACGATGGCACAGGTGGGCGCGGATGATCGGTCGGCAGATCGAGCAGCAGGGGTGCATCGCCGAGATGACGTTGCCAATAGGCCAACTGCGCATCGAGTTCGCCATCATCAAGCCAGGCACGCTGCCATGCCGCATAATCGGTATATTGCACGGGCAAAGGAGGCAGCGCTGGTGCTTGCTGCTGGGACACCGCTGCGTAGCTCGCCAGCAATTCCTCCAAGAAGACCGCCAGCGACCAGCCATCCGAGATGCTATGATGCTGAGCGACCAGCAACAGCGTCTCGGCCTCGTCCACCCGCACGACGGCCAAGCGCGTCAGAGCACCGCCGCTCAGTTGAAAGGGCGTCTGTGACTCATACGCGGTTTCGCGCTGCACGGCGGCAGTGCGCTCAGCCGGGGACAAGCCGCGCAGGTCCACCAGACGCAGCGGAATCTGCGCGGTGGGCGCGACCACCTGCAGCGGACCCTCGGGCGTGTTGATGAACGTGGTGCGCAAGCTGGCCTGCCGCGCCACCACCACCGCCAACGCGCGCTCCAACGTCGTCTGATCCAGCACCCGTTGCAGCGTGACGGCCAGCGCCACCACATAGAGGGCGCTATCGGGCTGCAATTGCTCCAAGAACCACAGTCGCTCTTGCGCGTAGGAGAGCGCTTGCGGCGCGGTTTGGCCGTGGGCGGTGAGGGCGGGCACCGGACGACTGGCACGGGCCATCGCGCGTTCCTGCGCGATGAAGGCACTCAGTTGCGCCACAGTGGGTGCGTCAAAGAGGGCCGCCAGCGCCAGATCCAGTTGAAAGGCCGTGCGCATCCGGGCGACCAACTGGGTTGCTCGCAGCGAGTTCCCCCCCAACGCGAAGAAGTCGTCATGCCGCCCAATGACCGGGTGCCGTAACACCCCAGCCCATAGCGCGGCGACTTCAACCTCAAGCGGACCTTGGGGTAACTCGGTCGCGGCCAGGGATGGCGCCGCAGCCCCCCATGGGTCGGGTAGCGCCCGGCGATCCACCTTGCCCGTCGAAGTCAAAGGCAAGGCAGCCAGCACCACAATCGCCGCCGGAACGAGGTAGGCAGGCAACAGCGCTTGCAAATCGGCGCGCACCTGTGTGCCAGAGAGCCCGGCCCCCACCACATAACCAACCAGGCGTTTGTCACCATCCGCCCCAGTGTGCACCACCACCAAGCTGGCTTGCACCCCAGGCTGGGCATCGAGCACGCGCTCGATCTCGCCCATCTCGATGCGGTAGCCGCGCAGTTTCACCTGGCCATCGCGCCGCCCCAGAAACTCGATATCCCCACTAGCCAGCCAGCGTACCAGATCGCCTGTCTGATAGAGGCGGGCACCGGCCAGGAAGGGATGCGGAATGAAACGTTCAGCCGTCAGGTCTGGGCGACCCCAATAGCCCCGCGCCAGCCCATCGCCGCCTAGATACAGTTCCCCCGCCACCCCGACAGGGACTGGCCGCAACTGATCGTCAAGCACATAGGCAGTGGTGTTGGCAACTGGGCGTCCGATGGGGACGGTATGCCCCAGCACCGTCGCGCCCGTCATGGCATAGCAGGTGCCAAAAGTCGTGTCTTCTGTGGGGCCATAGCCATTGGTTAGCTTATGGTCTGGGTAAGCATCCAATACGCGCTGCACCAGTGCTGGGCGCAGCACATCGCCGCCCGCCATCACGTGCCGTGGCCCACGCAGGCTGGCGAGCTGCTCTTCGACCATCAGATGAAACAGCCCCGCCGTCAACCAAAGGG
>JACDGC010000416.1:2410-4407 GCA_013815535.1 Ktedonobacterales bacterium | reverse complement strand
CCCCCCCCCCCCCGCCGCTGCTTGCGAATGAACCCTGCTGGGCGTCAGCCAATCGCCCTCACTCGGTGGCGACGGGTCCGGGGCACAAATACGCGCCGCTGGCTGGCACCTGCCAACGGTTGTCGGGCATGGAGCAATTTTCGGCGGACCAATAGCGGTTGATGGCCTCCTGCGTGACGGCCAGCGCGCTCAAGGTTGTGTCGAAGAACGTCAGCGCATGGCCACGGATGGCGACGCCCACCTGGAAGACATACGTGCCCGACAGGTTGGGGGTGATGGCGACATTCAGCAGCGAGGTCGCGCCGTTGCTGGTGGCGTAGGGTGGGACCACGATGGGGCTGCTCGTCAGTTGGCCCTGGTTGGTGACGCCGCTATCCAACGGAATGACGATGCCATTGCTCACTTTGGTCGAGAGTGAGACCGGAAAACCATGGGTGATGCTGGGGCTGGTGTTGAGGTTGCAGTCGTGCCCGGCGACTTTCGTTGGTGGCTTGGCGGTGCCGTTGGCAAAGGCGCGCAAGTCGCACGCGGCGAAGGCGTTGGGGATGCTGCCATAGAAGGGCGTGAAGCTCACGACGCGCAGTTCCACCGTGGTGATGATCTCGGGCGTGTTGGTGGGGTTGAGCAGCGCCAAAACGATGTTGACATCGTTCCCACTGACGAAGATTTGTTTCGCTGTCGTGACGGTGCCAAAGGCGAAGGCCGTGTCGGCTTGGGGCTTCTGCGCCATCTGGTTGCTGAGTTGCATCTGGCCGAGTTGGTTCACCAAGGTGATGGCCAACGGGCACAGTGTCGTTGCGGTGGCGCACTCCGTGGGGAGCGTCAGGGGGGTCGCCGTCGCGGCCACTTTGGTGGGTGTGGTCGTGGCCCGTGGCGCTGCCGCGACGGGTAAGATGGCGCTGATGGCGACGGTTGCGACGACGATGATGGCGACGAGTCCGATGATGACCCGCCATTGACGAAACATGGGCATATTGGTTTCCCCCACCCCCGAAGCGCGCCGATTGGTGGCCGCGCTTACCCGATCCTCTGGTTCAGATCTATTCACGCATCTACACGATTTATGCCAAATTGCATGCCCGCCCCACCAGCACCGCCATGTGCCATTACAGGTGGGCCAATTGTGGGAAGCTTTCGAGCAAACTGCCTCTTGATCATATCATGCGAGGGCAAATATCGCCGAATTCCTAGCCTGTCTGGCGGCTTGGGGAACGGGTCGGCAGCGACAAGGAGCGGGCGCGGCGCATGAGCATCACCTATCAGGTTTTGGGGGCACCCGGGAAAGATAACGCCGCCTTCGTGCACATCAACACGGGCAAGACGATTCACCGCTTGCTCTTCGACTGTGGCGAAGGCTGCCTGGCGTCGGTCGGGTTGGCCGAAATTCAGCGCATCGATCACGTGTTCTTTTCCCATTTGCACATGGACCACGTCGGCGGCTTCGACACCTTTTTTCGCGCGACCTTCAACCGTGCTACCCAACCAAACCAGATCTGGGGGCCACCCGATACGGCGCGCCTGCTCAGCTATCGCATGCGGGCCTACCAGTGGAACTTTCGCGACCGCATGTCGGCGGTGTGGACGCTGCGCGATATCGCTGATGACCAAATCGCTCAATGGCAGGTGCGCGCCCGCGACGGCTTCGCACGCCGCCGTGCGCTGGGGGCAATCGCCACGGCACAGGGTGGCATCATCGACCACCCCGACTACACCGTCACCGCGCTGACGATGGATCATCTGACGCCATCGCTGGCCTTCATCGTGCGCGAGCAGCCCAAACTGAATGTGGATGAAACGCGGCTGGCACATCTGGGGCTGCGTCCGGGGATTTGGTTGCGCGCCGTGAAGGGCCACATCGCCGATGCGCCGCCCACGCTCTCCATCGACGGGCGCGAATTTGCGCTGGAGTGGTTGCGGGCGGAACTGGTGACGCGCACCCCCGGTGCATCCTTTGCCTATTTGACCGATTTCTTGATGGATGAGGCCGCCATCGCCCG
>JACDGC010000416.1:0-2400 GCA_013815535.1 Ktedonobacterales bacterium | reverse complement strand
CCAGACGGTCGTGTGTGAATGCTCCTACACCGAAGAGGATAGTGAACTGGCCCTGCGCTATCACCATATGCACCCCAGCGCGGTGGCGAGCCTGGCCCAACGCGCGGGCATCGGTGAACTCATCTTGATACATGTGTCCGATCGCTATGCGCCGCGTGTGTGGGGGCGCATCCTGGCCGAAGCACGCACTTTCTTTCCCCACACGCGTTTCGCCCCGGAATGGCACGCCCAATTTGGAATGGAAGAGTAGCATCTACCACCTGGGCGTGTGCCACAGAGCGCGTCTGGCGCGCTATCCGCTGGCGGCGATCTGGCTGGGATCGGGGAGGGTGATGGTGGCACCGCGATTCCACGCGGTGAAATGATAGGTCGCATCCAGGTCGACGGCGAAGGCGAGTCCGGTGGATGAGGTGCCCTTCAGGTGCGCTTTTTTCACTAACTGCACGGGGAGCGAATCACTTTGGCGCAACCACACATCCTCGGTGCCTGGCGCGTCCACTATGTTGCCGGTGCTGTCATACATCGTGGCGACGAAGCCGCCCCGCACGTGCCAGGTGGGGCTCCCGTCCAGCGTCTCGGTGCCCACCAGTTGCGGAGCTTGCAGCGCCCCTGGCTGCCACACCTGCACATCATAATTGGTGAAGACCCCATTATCGACATCGTTGAGGATGCTCCACAGCGGATCGTTGGCCAAGCGACCATAGATGAGATCATCTGGGGTGTCGATGATGATGTGTTGATTCCCGTTCAAGTGTAAGGCGACCAGGGCGGGGTCCATCGTGAGCGTGCCCGTGCCCGTGCCATGCGCGGAATCGGTGGTGAAAGTGATGGTGAAGGCCGCGTCGTGCAGGGGCGCTGCCCCTAAGATGCGCTGAACGGTGGAAGGCCCGCTGGCGGTTTGGCCACCACATCCGAGGCACATCAGGCACAGCAACGCTAGCAACCAGAGATACCCTCGCTTATGCATCGCCTCAGTGCCCCTTCTTTTTGCTCGATCACGGCTCCCGTCATATCATAACCCATGCCTGTGTGCCATGGGTAGCGTCGCTGAAATTGGGCTATAATGCTCCCAGGCTTACGTTACCCATGAGCTCACTTGACCAAGCCAGCCCCCGCCACAAAAGGAGCATCTCACCATGGCGAACGATTCTGCCAGCCCGCCGCCCTCGCAGCTTGCTAAAGCGGCTGCGGATTGGATCGCTGCTGAGTGTCAGCGCCAAACCGGCCAGGCCCTTGCACCACAGGTCGGCATCATCCTGGGGTCGGGGCTCAACGGCGTGCTGGATGATGCCGAAGTGTTGGTGCGCCTCGCCTATGCCGACATCCCCCATTTCGCCGCGCCGACGGTCAGCGGTCATGCTGGGCAATTCGAGTTGGCGCGGTTGGGTGGGGTGCCCATTGCCATCCTCCGTGGGCGGTTCCATCTCTATGAGGGGCATGATCTGGCGCAGGTGGTGCTGCCTGTGCGGGTGGTGCATGCGCTGGGGGCCACGGTCCTCATCGTCACCAACGCGGCGGGCGGGTTGAACCCTAACTTCCGCCAGGGGGAGTTGATGTTGCTGAGCGACCACATTGGCTTGCCCTCCCTCGCTGGACAAAACCCGCTCATCGGCCCGAATGATGCCGCCCTGGGCGAGCGCTTCGTGCCCATGGGCCATGCCTATGATCAGTCGCTGCGCAATCTGGCGCAGTTCACCGCCCTCAAGGTCCAAGTCGCTCTGCGCGAGGGGGTGTATGTGATGGTCAGCGGCCCCACCTATGAGACGCCCGCTGAGTTGCGCATGTTGCGTCAACTGGGCGCGGATGCCGTGGGCATGTCCACCGTGCCCGAGGTCATCGCCGCGAACCATCTGGGCATGCAGGTGCTCGGCATCAGTTGCATCACGAACGTGGCCACCCCCGAGGCCGCCGCAGCGGTCAACCATGCCGAGGTCCTTTCCGGCGCGGAGTTGGCCACGCCGGGGTTGAACGCCATTTTGCATGGGGTTGTGCAGGCGCTGCGCTAAAACATTCAGCGATTGCTTGTAATCTTACAGATGACCATATCCTTCCTGGCTTGTTTGATGCGGAATGTCGTACATTTCCTGTAAGGTATTTCGTAAAAGCGAGTCGTGCACGTCGGCTCGTTTGGGGTCACAGCGAGGTGAGGGTATGATCGAGCAAGCAGCGGCAAAGCAGCCGCCCCAGGTGGCATTCGTTCTGAGCGGTGGGGCAGCCTTGGGGGCGGCTCAAGTGGGCATGTTGCGGGCACTGTTGGAACGCGGCATTACGCCGGATCTGGTGGTGGGCACCTCCATCGGTTCTTGGAATGGCCTATGGATTGCCGCGCATCCCAATCTGGAGTGGCTCGATAAACTCGAACAGGTGTGGCGCAGCATCACCCTCTTCGAGCTCTTTGGC